>JAKLIM010000327.1 GCA_022709605.1 Bacteroidota bacterium
AGTATTAAGAATAAACTTATTGTTATTCTGTTTACACTAACCGTTGCAGCATTTGGATCGTATGCTGTATTCAAAATCCCGGTTGGTGCTGTTCCGGATATTACCAACAATCAGGTACAGGTTATCACAACTTCGGGAAATTTATCAACCCAGGAAATTGAGCAATACATCACTGCTCCGGTCGAAATGGAAATGGCAAACCTTCCGGGAGTAGCCGAAATCCGTTCGGTTTCGAAATTTGGTATATCGCTGGTTACAATAGTATTTGATGAAAAACTTGGTTCATTCCTTCCCCGCCAATTGATAGCTGAAAAAATTAAAAGTGCTTCTGCGAAAATTCCTGAAGGTTTTGGAGTGCCCGAAATGGGTCCGGTCACTACAGGATTAGGTGAAATTTATCAATATACCCTCGATACAAAAAAAGGATATGAAAATAAATACTCCGCAACCGATCTGCGTACTATTCAGGATTGGGTGATCAAACGAAGATTATCGGGCATAAATGGAGTTGTTGAAATAAATAGTTGGGGAGGATATTTAAAGCAATACGAAGTTTCAATTAATCCATCGCAATTAATTGCCATGGATATCAACCTATTGGAAGTATTTAATGCGCTTGAAGCGAACAACAATATTTCGGGTGGATCATACATCGAAAAAACCAACCAAAGTTACTTTATTCGAGGCGATGGTCAGGTGAAATCGGTAGAAGATATTGAAAATATTGTTGTTAAGAATGTAAAAGGCACACCAATACTTATAAAAGATATAGCAAGCATAAAACTTGGTCATGCCAACAGATACGGTGCAATTACTGCAAACGGGAAAGGCGAAACTATTCTCGGACAGGTAATGATGCTCAAAAATGCAAACTCAAAAGAAGTTATAAAAGACGTAAAAACCCGAGTTGCAGAAATTCAGAAAAACCTTCCGGAGGGAATATTTATCAACCCAATAGTGGATAGAAGCGAATTGGTTGCAAAAACAACATTCACCGTGGTTGAGAATCTGATCCTTGGAGCTATCATCGTAATGCTTACCGTATTACTTCTGCTTGGCAATTTTCGATCTGCGCTGGTTATAACTTCCATGATTCCACTTGCATTGCTTTTTACCATTTCGATGATGTATATTTTTGGTATCGACGCCAACCTGATGAGTCTTGGAGCGCTTGACTTTGGGATAATAATAGATGGTGCTGTTATCATTGTCGAATTTATTGCCCTGAAAATTACTGTCAGGAAAAAAGAAATTGAAAACACTTCGGGTGAAGAACGATCAACAATTATGGATGCCATTTCGATTGATGGTGCATCAAAAATGATGAAATCGGCGATATTTGGACAAGTAATCATTCTTATCGTGTTTATCCCAATTCTCTCATTAACAGGCGTTGAGGGAAAAATGTTTAAACCAATGGCTCTATCATTTTGTTTTGCCATTATTGGAGCCATGATCATGGGTTTAACGTGGTTACCGGTTGCATCGTCGCTATTTCTTAAACCAACCAAAACAAACAAAAAAAATATCTCCGATTGGTTTATGAATCTTGCACACAAATCCTATTCGCCGGTTATTCATTGGGCAAGTGCTCACAAAAGAATGGTGCTCGGTGCTGCATTGGTTTCATTAATATTTACAGGATTTCTTTTTACAAAAATCGGCGGTGAGTTTGTTCCAACATTGGATGAAGGCGACTTTGTAATTCAGCCTGTGCTAAAAACGGGAACATCGCTTACGAAAACCGTTGAAACTACCACCAAAATGGAACAAATACTTATCAAAACTTTCCCCGAAGTAGATAAAATAGTGAGTAGAATTGGTGCGGCCGAAGTACCCACCGATCCCATGTCGATGGAGGAAATAGATATGATCATCAAACTTAAACCCCACGGAACCTGGACCAGTGCGAAAACGAAGGAAGAATTGGCCGATAAATTTAAAGAAGCACTGATGGCCATACCCGGTATTGAATACGAATTTACTCAACCCATCGAGATGCGTTTTAATGAACTTATTACGGGAGTTCGCTCCGACATTGCGATCAAGATTTTTGGCGATGATTTGGAATATATCGATCAGAAAGCCATCGAGATCAAAGGATTGATTGAAGGAATACCCGGTGCAAGCGATATTATTTTGGAAAAAACAGCAGGATTACCCCAAATAAAAATCGACTACAACCGATCGAAAATTGCATACTATGGCGTAGATATCAAAACGCTAAACAGTTACCTTGCTACTGCTTTTGGTGGCGAGGCCACCGGCGTTGTGTTTGAGGGAGAGAAACGATTCGATTTAGTGGTGCGCTTCGATAACCGGAACCGAACCGATATTGATGACATAAAGCAACTTAAAGTTCCAATTCCGAATGGGAATCAAATTCCACTTTCGGAACTTGCCGAAATAAATTACGCCGAAGGACCCGCAAAAATATCGAGAGAAAACACCCATCGCCGTGTGGTTGTGAGTGTTAATGTGCGCAACAGAGACCTTCAGTCGGTAGTAAAAGACATTCAAGCCAAAGTGGATAAAAATGTCACATTGAATCCCGGCACGTACATTGCTTACGGTGGACAATTTGAGAATTTGCAAAATGCTACCAACCGACTACTTTTTGCAGTTCCGGTAGCGCTGTTGCTAATATTTATTTTCCTGCATTTTGCCTTCAAATCCATAAAAGATGCGATCATGATTTTCACCTCAATTCCGCTGGCCACAGTTGGCGGTGTTTTATTCCTCTGGATAAGAGGTATGCCTTTTAGTGTCTCTGCAGGTGTTGGATTTATCGCTCTTTTCGGAATTGCCGTACTCAATGGAATTGTACTCATTGAACATTTAAAAGAACTTAAACACAACGGAACAATGAGTATGCGCGAGTTGATTATTCATGGTACTAAAGCCAGACTTCGCCCTGTAATGCTTACCGCGGGTGCAGCGGCCATGGGTTTTTTGCCCATGGCAATTTCAACCGGTGCAGGCGCTGAAGTGCAACGCCCTTTGGCTACAGTAGTGATTGGAGGATTATTTACTTCCACCATGCTTACCATGATTGCACTTCCCATAATGTTTGAAATTTTTTACAATATTGTGGGTGTGAAACTATTTCCGTTCCGTTTTATCAGAGCCAAACATTTGGTTATTGTTTTAGCGTTGCTGCTTCCATCCGTTACTGTTTTTGGACAAATTAAAGAATTAAAAATGGAAGATGCCATCAATATTGCTTTGCAAAACAACAAAGAAATTAAAGCCTACTCGCTTAAAGTGGACGAACAAAAGGCCCTGATTCCTACGGCAATTGCGCTGGATAAAACATCCATCACGTATGGTATCGACCAAAATAATATTGCCGAAAATAATTATCCGTTAAAAGTTTGGGGTATTTCTCAAAATTTCAGTTTCCCTACGCTTTACAGCGCTGAACTGAAAGCGAAAAAAATTGAACGTAATATTGCAGAAACCGAACTGAGCATCCAAAGCGAAAATTTGATTAAACAAGTTTCGTTGAACTACATTGAACTTCAGATTATTAATGAGAAACTCCGGATTTATAATAATATTGATAGTCTGTACATGAGTATTTTGAAAGGAGTTACGCTTAGAAACAGCAAGGGCGACATCAGTCATCTTGATTTGCTGAATGTTAAAGCCAAACAACAACAAATTAAACAACAACTGAACGAAGTACGATATAATTTCGAAAACACCTACGCAAAACTCAAATCATTAATGGGTTACGATAATTCTTTTGCAGTTTCGCAGGAGGTTCAGGTTTTAAATTTAACTAATAAAAATATTGAATCTACGCCCTTCTTTTTATGGTTGAGTAATAAAGAAGCCCTCAGTAATGCCAACATTGGAATTGAAAAAAATAAACTTTTGCCCGATATTTCTTTAAATTATTTTTTGGGTACCAACTATTTTGAAAATGCCAAATATTACAACGGATTTGAAGTGGGGCTTTCGGTTCCGCTATTTTACAACGCACAAAAATCGAAAATAAAAGCATCGAAAATAGCGATGGCGGCCACTAAAAATTTCTCGGAATATGAAATTGAACAACTAAAAATAAAGCAAAAAGAACTTTTAAACTCGCATAAGAAGTTAAAAGGGCTTATTGATTATTACAATGAAAATGGAAGCAAACTTTACGATGAAATTTTCAGAACGGCAAAACTTAGTTTTGAAAATGGCGAAATCGATTTCTTTAGGTTCGCCACCAGCAGCGAAACTGCACTTCAAATAAAATTAGATTATTTAAATAACTTAATGGAATACACCATTGTAGCATTAGAACTTAATTACCTTTCAAAATAAAAAAGTATGAAAACCATTAAACAGTTACTATTTTTTGCCGCTATATCGATTTTCATTTTAGCTTGTGGCA
>JAKLIM010000328.1 GCA_022709605.1 Bacteroidota bacterium
TGGATTTCCCATCCCAAAGTGACCAATAATTGAAATAATCATTCGTGTAAAAGGATAAAACAAGAATAACATCCATATTACTCCGAAAATATTGAAAGTAAGATGCGCTAAAGCTGCTCTTTTAGCAGAAACATTAGCTGGTATGGCGGCCAGATTTGCCGTAATTGTGGTTCCGATATTTTCGCCCAACACCATAGCTGCACCCAGTTCAAAAGAAATCCAACCCTTTGAACACATAATCAGGGTGATAGCAACTGTCGCACTTGACGATTGCACAACAATGGTCATCAGTGTACCAATACCAACAAATATAAGCACCGATCCGAAACCTGATTGAGTGAAGCCGGTGAGAAACTGCAGAATCTCGGGATTGTTTTGCAAATCAGGCACTGAGTTTTTAAGCAGATCTAATCCGAAAAACAACAAAGCAAAACCCAGAATAAACTCACCCCATGATTTGTTTTTATTTTTTTTAGAAAAAATAAACGGAATTGAAAAACCAATCAGTGGGATAGCAACATCAGCTATACTTATTTTAAATCCAAAAATTGAAATAATCCATGCTGTTACGGTAGTACCAATATTAGCACCCATTATTACGGTAATAGATTGTAAAAGAGTTAACAAACCGGCATTCACAAAACTGACAACCATAACCGTAGTTGCAGATGAAGATTGAATAACCGCAGTAATCATTAAACCTGTCAAAACACCTGTAAAGCGGTTCTTGGTCATCGCCGCCAGTATATTGCGGAGTTTTGTTCCGGCAACTTTCTGCAAAGCTTCACTCATCAAACTCATTCCATACAGAAATAAGCCCAATGAACCAACAAGTGTAAGGAAATCGTAAAATGTGTACGTCATAATTTTTTATTTCAAAATTCCTGCAAAAGTAATTTAAAAATCAGAGACATTCAAACTGTTACTTTTAAAAAAAAGCGTATTTTTACACACGTATTTCAAAATCAACCCCAATCTCTTCAATAATTATGGATAAAAAGGTAACTATTTACTGTAAAAACACAAAATCATTTCACGATTTTCCGCTCGGTACTTCGCTCATAGAAATATTCAAAAAGTTGAACATTCAGCTTAAATATCAGGTAGTGGCAGCAAGGGTAAATTACAAAGTCGAAGATCTTAATTTTCTGATTTATAAGCCAAAAGACATCGAATTTATCGATTCGAGCACTTCGTCAGGCATGCGGGTTTATGTCCGTACGTTAAGTATGGTGCTGGCTAAAGCCATTTCAGAACTTCACCCCGAAGTGTATCTTCGGATCGAACACCCCATTTCGAAAGGGTATTATTGTCGGCTCCAGTATTTAAACAAACCAATAAGCGAAGAGTTGATTCAGGCGATAAAAAATCGTGTTTTTGAAATCATCAAAGAAGCAAAACCAATATTTTGCGAGGAAAAACAAACAACCGAAGTGAAAGCTTTGTTTTCGAAACAAGCCCATCATCTGGATAAGTTATCGCTTTTCGAAACACTCGGAAATCCTTATTGTCGCTTTTTCAGAATCGAAGATTACATTGATTATTACAATGGTGTTCTCTTACCTTCAACCGATTACCTGAATTTATTCGATATCATTCCGTATTACGATGGCGTTTTGCTGATTATTCCCAACCGGACCAACCCCATTATTCTTGAACAAGTGACTCCGCAACCAAAGATTTTTGAAATTTTCAAAGAATTTTTGGGTTGGAATAAAATTATGAATCTGAATAATGTTGGCGAGTTCAATATTGCCTGTCGTAATAATCAGTCATTCAACCTGATAAAAGTCTCTGAAGCATTGCACGAGAAAAAAGTTGCTCACATTGCCGATATGATTTCGCAACGCGGAAATAAAGTTCGATTGGTGTTGGTATCCGGTCCATCGTCGTCGGGTAAAACAACTTTCAGCAAGCGACTGTCGATTCAACTTATGGTGAGCGGGCTCAAACCACTTTCTATATCGCTCGACAATTATTTTGTAAATCGCGAAGAAACACCACTTGACATAAACGGCGAATGGGATTTTGAACATCTTCATGCACTCGATTTGAAATTATTCAATGAACACATCAAACAATTGCTTAACGGTGAAGAAATTGAAGTTCCATTTTTTAATTTCGAAAACGGAAAAAGAGTTTTCAATGGTCAGAAACTCAAACTGAACGAAGAGAATATTTTGATATTGGAAGGAATACATGCTTTAAATCCGGATTTATTGCCCGGAATATCGAAAGATGTAGCTTTCAAAATTTATGTTTCGCCACTTACCACCATTTCAATTGACAATCACAACTGGATTCCGACAACCGATACCCGTTTGCTGCGAAGGATTATCCGCGATTACCGTTTCAGAAATTACACGGCACGCGAAACCATTGCACGCTGGCCAAGTGTAAGGCGAGGTGAAGAAGAATGGATTTATCCGTTTCAGGAAAATGCGGACGTGATGTTTAACTCATCGTTGATGTTCGAATTTGCAGTTTTGAGAAAACACGCCGAACCAATTCTGGCCGAAGTACCCAAATATTGTGACGAATACACCGAAGCGCACAGGTTAATAAAATTTCTAAACTATTTTGTGGCTATACCCGACCGCGAAATACCTCCAACCTCCTTGCTTAGGGAATTTGTGGGCGGTAGCAGTTTTAGATATTAGATTTTTAGAACAAAGAGCAAAGAACAAAGAACAAAGAGGAAAGATTAAAGACAAAAAAGTGTTGACAGGAATATTCTGCCAACACTTTTTTATTATATATAAATCTGACTATTCGATTTATAACACATTTATTTTTTATAATATTGTAACGCTTCGGGCAGGACTTCCCTCATTTTTGTAATGCGGTTTGCATCAGTAGGGTGCGTGCTCATAAATTCAACTACCGAACCCGAGCCATTGGCAGCCATTCTTTGCCAGAATTCAATGGCGGCATTAGGATCGTAACCCGCCATGGCCATAAAAATCAAACCCAACCGATCGGCTTCATATTCCTGTTTTCTCGAATAAGGCAGCATTACTCCAACCTGAGCCCCAATGCCATAAAGTGCATTGATACCAACACGCGTAATTTCGGATTTATTAGACAAAAGCACATCGGTCAGCGCTGCACCGTATTGTAACATCAATTGCTGGCTTAACCGTTCGTTGCTGTGTTTGGCAACTGCATGGGCAATCTCGTGTCCCATAACTACAGCCATGCCCGATTCGTTGAGAGTCATGGGTAAAATTCCATCAAAAAACACCACTTTACCGCCGGGCATACAAAAAGCATTTACGGTGGTGTCTTTCACCAGATTAAATTCCCAGCCAAGTTTGGCCACTTCCGATTCTAATTTATTACTGTTCAGGTAGTTTACCACAGCACTCGAAATGTTTGTACCAACTTTCCGAACCAATTGAGTGTTGGTGACATCCTTCGAAGCAGGCACCGAATCGATAAATTGTTTGTAGCTTTGCGCGCTCATGGCCAAAATTTCGGTGTCCGAAACAAGCAGTAATTGCTTTCTACCGGTAATCAAAACATTAGAACAGGAAGTTAACACCAAAGCTAAAATTGTAAATAATACTAGTTTTTTCATTTGTTTAAATTAATTTTTTGCAATGTTTTTTTATTGTTTCAATATCTTTATCTTTGCAAAGATATAAATTCATTTTTAAAATAAAACATTCAAGGTTCTGAAATCTAACAGAATCATTTTTTTAATATTCTCTATTATGAAATTATTTCAGTTTATTACATATCCCAAATCAATATTAGTTACCTTACTTATATTATTTCTTTCATTCTCACCGCCATCAAATTTTGAAAAACTCCCCGATTTGAATTTATTCAATCATTTCGACAAATTTGCACATTATCTGATGTATTTGGTTCTGACTTTTATGTTGATTTTCGAAAGTAGAAATGATAAGATTACAAAACTTGAACCCTTCACTTTGGCATTAATTTGTATCGTTTTTCCGGTAATTTTGGGTGGGGTGATTGAAATTTTGCAAAAGTACCTTTTCCCACCGCGTTCCGCCGAACTGATTGACTGGTTGGCAAATATCGCAGGAGTATTAACAGCGTGGTTTTTAATGATATTGTTTCAAAAAATTAAATCCCGAACAGTATGAATGCCGACACATTAAAGTATAAAATTGGCATTACATTGATAAAAGGCGTAGGAAACAACCTGGCCAAAAATCTGATTGCTTATCTGGGGAGCGAAGAAGCCGTTTTCAAAGAAAAACAACAAAATTTAGCTAAAATTCCCGGAATCGGTGAAGTTATTTCGAGAGAAATAGTTGCGCAGGACGTTTTGCAGCGGGCCGAAGAAGAAATTGAATTTATCGTGAAAAATAAAATTCAGTACTACTATTTCAACGATCGCGAATATCCAT
>JAKLIM010000329.1 GCA_022709605.1 Bacteroidota bacterium
CCCAACCGTAGAAATTCAAATCGCACAATTTCAGGTATTGAACACCACCCGAAATCCTAAATTGTAAAACTACTTCATTTCCGGACAGGTCACCAAATAGATGTAACCCAATCACTTTTTTGGATGATACCTGCTTTGGTAGAACAGTTCCGAACAATGCGCTGCCAGTTGAATCTGAAAACGTTGCATTGAACTTGTTTGAGTATGAGCCAAATAGTTTAGTGGTTGAAGTAGAAACTGTTGCATTTGCAACTCCGGTACTTAAATCAGATGTAAAGCCGTAATTCAAAGATTCAAAAGCATCAATTGTTTCAGGGATTATTTTTGCTGCATCAACTGCTTTGAACTTTATTTGAATCGGTTCAACCACTTTCATTCCCACTTCATCGGCTACATCGCCATCTACAATTAATGTATACTCTTTTCCGGGTACCAGATTTGATGCCAGATTAAAATATGTTGAGCCGTAAGGTTGACTGACAGTATTATTGACTACTGAACGAATATTTTTGGTTAGCGTAGTTCCATTTTCATCCAAAACTCTGATGGCAGTTTGAATATTCGAAGTATTTAATTTTCGGTCGAAAATAAGCCTGAAAGAAGGTGAAACGTGATGCACGCCCTGATTTCCATTGTACGGATTTGAGGCTAATAAAACCAATCGGTTACGACTTTTCGTCATAAACTGAAATGAAAAATCATCTGACATGCTCAAATTATCAGGGTGTGAAGCTGTTTTCGCCAACCTGACCGTGTAAACCGTTGATTTTTCGAAGGGTTTATCCGGTGTAAATCGCAAACGATAGTTGGTGTCTTCATACGTAATTTTTCCGGCAACATAGGGCGAAATTGAAAAAGCCTGAGAAGTAGTAGTTTCATCCATATCCCAGTTGAAATTCAGCACAATATCTGTTGAAGCTTCTACACTGTCAGTTATTTGTACATTCGGTGAATACGACACAACTTGTGGTGGCGTATTTCGCACGCGGTTTAATCCGAAATTGGAAAACGAAGTTGCATTTGCTGTTACAATTATTTCGTGCGTTTGTGAATAATAGGCTGAAAATTCAGCTTTTACATGATATACTCCTGGGGCCAGGTTTTTAAAAACGAATATTCCATTTTGCATTTGGTCCACAGTATAAGTTGCACCGGTTTCAATGAGAGTGAGTTTGGCTCCGTTCAACGGTAACATTTCATCCTGCCCCTTGAATTTGTTGTAAGCTGTTTCTAATTTTATTCTGCTGTCGCGCACCATTCCTGCAATATTTCCGGTAGGAATCTGACCACCATTGTAATATGTACTGAACGATTTCAGAAAATTCCAGGCTTCTAACCACTTATATTCCATGTTCATAAGTCGGTATGTCTCAGGAATATAATCGTGCATCGAACCTTCGGAAATAACGCCTGGCACAGCTAACCCACGCAAAACACCGTAACCGTCGCTCCAACCCATGGCTGTGCGGGCAAAGGTTTTATCGCCAGCCACATTATAACCCGACGACCAGGTATTCAGCTGGTTAGCGTAGAGATTTTTCGCAATCTCCGTACTAATTGCCCTGCTTTTATCAGACAACAATTTCTGAGCAGGATTATTCGGATTGTAGTTGTTGTAAACATTTGTGTCGGTTAAGTCAGCACCATAGTGAATCATCAATACATGATTTGCAATACCGCTACCTGCATTGCTGTGAATCGACAACATAAAATCGGAGTTGGCCTGATTGGCCATCGCAATGATTTGTGACAGGGGCAAATCGTCGGCAGTAGTATTGGTAGTTCTTGTTATAATAACAGTAGCTCCTGCTGCTTCAAGCATAGTTTTGAGTTGTTTGCCTTTGTCCAAATTGCTCTGCGATTCCCAAAAACCATTTGCATCGCCCGACGAATAGGGCGCGATAATCACATTACGGTCATCGCTGTCGTAGCCTCCATGTCCCGGATTTATGCATATTTTAATTCCTGTGAGATTTTGAGCGTTTAACCCTAAAATAAAAACGAAGAAGAATATTATTGAAATGTGGAATTTCATCTGTTTGTAATTGTTTTTTAAGGTCAGATGGAACTCACATAACAAAATTTAATCATTAACCTGTGGGTCAAAGTAGATTAAATTTTGTCATGTTCGTTTCATTTTTTTAAAATTATTTTATAGCTATTTCGGCAATTTTTATTTTTCCACCTTCAGTATTATAAGCAATTTTTGATGCTTTTACCGAAGCGGTTGGATACATTGCTACTTCATTAGCCTGACTTATAACAGATTTTGTTTTACCATTGCTCGATATCATTACAATTTTTGATGCGGTAATAACATGACCATCATCCTTGTCCTGCATTCCAACTACAAAATTATCATCGTACCAAACCGGTGCATTCAGGTATCCCAATGAAGATATTATTTTACCGGTTAAATCACAAATAAAAGTACCTTTGCCTGCTGCAGTGAACAGAATCATTTTTTCGTTTGGCGATATTGAAACCCATAAATAGCGACTTTCTGCCTGATTCAGAGGGTTTAATGTTATGAAATCGCTGTTCACATACAGATAAATTTTCAAATCCTGCGTGGTAACATAAACCGGCATTTTCCGGGTTGTTTTTCCAAAAGTAGATTTTATCAATTTTCTTTCGGCTGTAACAATAAAACCATTGTGAAAATTCCGAGCCTGTTTTACATCGCGTTTGGGCGATAGCATGACAGTTTTTTTACTGTCCGAAATATTGTAACTTTCTATAGCGTCAAATTTACGATTATTGACGTACGATGTTTTACGATAGAAAATTTTAGAATCGTCGGTACCAAACATGGGTTCGTAACCGGCACCGGCTTCGGTGGAAATGACTTTCACGGTGTTGGTGTTAAAGTCGTACATCGAAAGTCCATTGTAACCATCCGACGAGAAAAGCAATTTACTTCCCGATAAATTAAATGATGGGTAAAATCCGGATATTTTCGTGTCGTTTGACAGATCGTAGCGTTTTGTTATTGTAATCGATTGAGCTACCAACATGAAGCCAAAAGCGAACAAAAGAACTGAAATAATGCTTATTCGTTTCATAATAATGCGATTTAATGTTTTACTATTTTAATTGTTTCTTCGTGATTTTCATAATTTATTTGGAGCAGGTATGTTCCGACAATTAAAGATTCAACGGATATTTTATAATCTTTCGAAATATTTTCGAAATGTTGAGAACACATCAGCTGACCATTGAGGTTGAAAATATTGGTTGATAATGGCCCATTTATCTGTTTTTCAAAATTTAACATCAATTCATTGGATACAAAAGGATTAGGAAAAACATGAATTTTTGAACTTGTTTTTGTCGGATTTATTCCCAAAGAAATATTTTTATAACGCAAAGCAATTTCTTTCAAATAAATATTATAAATCACATCCTGAGTTTGCGTTAAAGAGTTGATGTACAGTGTAAAATAATCGAACCATACCGGATATGAATGTATGTCGTTGACATTGGTAGCTATTTGCGAAACAGGTATATTAATTTCGATATCTTTATTTAATTGTAAACTATTAAACGTCAAAGCAGTATTTGCTGTCTGGTTGTTGGTTCGCAATCCGAGTATCAGCTTTGTAATTTCAACATTACCGGTATTAAGTACTAATTTAATGGTGTCGGGTATACCGTACAATGGCATCAACTTAGACATTCGGATAGATGGTGAACGCGTGGTTTTGTAGGTGTAACGTACTGATACACCATGAGTCCAACCGTTAGGCAACCCATCGGTGTTTAGTGTGGTGTTCCATGAAGTAAGCGGTGGAGTTACGGTCCACGAAGCTGCATTGCTGAAATCCTCGTGAACAATCCGACCGGAACCCGGAATCTCCACTTTTACGATTATCGTATCTTTAAAACTCCCTAAATTGCCAATAACAGTGGCTGTTCCATTCGATAAACCTTTCAGAATTCCATTTTGAACCGAGCATATATCGGGTTGAAGAACCGTCCATGAAAGTGCCGACGACAGAACGTTCATAGTGTTCAGTCCGATAATGCTTTGAACTTCAATCGGATATTCGAATTTTCCGTCGATAAGAACTGAGTCGAGACGGATTGCTATTTCAGCTTCCTCAACCAATACAATATTTACTTTGGTCTGAATACCGTTGTAATTAGCTGTAAGAACGCCATTTGTAGTGCCTGAAGCTACCAAAAGACCATCGCTGTTTATATATCCAAGTCCGGCATCACAACTGAGGGTCACTCCCTGTACATCTTTATTAATAAGTACGCCGTATTGATTGTAACCAATAAATTT
>JAKLIM010000033.1 GCA_022709605.1 Bacteroidota bacterium
GGAAATCAATTTATAAAATGATTTTGATATTCAATGTATTGGCATTTTCATTTTTATATTCACAGAAGTTAAGTGGCCAAAATGTCCTCGCTACAAATAACGAAGATATTTTTAAAGATTTCAATACTGAATTTATGTGGGAGGCAAATGTGAAAATTGCCAATATGATAACAGTGGGTGAAAGCAAGCGTGGTGTTAGAAGAGTTATTCCGATTACGGGAGGAATATTTTCCGGTCCGAAAATTAAAGGAGTGGTTTTACCCGGAGGAGAAGACTGGCAATTGGTTCGTCCTGATGGAGATACTGAGTTGAATGCCCGTTATCTACTGAAAACAGACGATGGTTTTGTTATTCAGGTTATCAATAACGCATTGATACATATTGATACAAAAACGAAGGCTTTTTATTGTAAATCTGTTCTCGATTTAGAAGCACCAACCAACAGTCCTTACGATTATCTCAACCATGCCATCTTTATTGGTACTTTAAAAATGCCCGAGTTGAAAGCAGGGGAGGAGCCGTATGTAATAATTGGAGTTTATAAGTTGCTGTAAGTCGATTTATTTGCAAATGAATAATGAATTTAATTTAATTCAATTTTTGCAAAATAGAAAATTGAATCACAAAAAGGGTCATATTTGAAAGAAATAACACTTTGATAGTATATATATGAATCAATTTTCACATCAAATGCTAACTCTTTTGTGTTATTTTTGTGGGTTAATTCTTTTTCATTCATTGAAATGTTCAATCAGTAATTAATTTGACAAAGAGCATTAGAAATGAATGGAATTTTAAAATATAAAACAATAATTATACAGATAATTTATGAAAAAAATCAATTTAATGCTGTCACTTCTGATGGTACTTTCCATTGGCATACAGGCACAATCGTATCAGAAAACCAATTTGGGTATCAAAACCAGCATCAACTCTACGGATGTTGAGATTCAGTTCTTCGGACCTTCCACAGTCAGAGTTTTGAAATCGCCTGTTGGAAAACCCTTTACCAAGGAGAGCTTAACGGTAACAATGAAGCCACAAGCCATTAAACTGGCAATTAGTCAGCAAGATGAAGTAATTTCGATAAAAAGCAATAAACTAAAAGTGGAAGTTGATGTTAAAACAGGCAAGATAGCTTACTCTTCTCCTGCCGGAGCTGTGCTTTTAAGCGAAAAAGAATCAGGTGCAAGCTTTACTGATTTTAATGATGCAGGATCGAAAACATTCACTATAAATCAATTGTTTACGCTTGATAAAAACGAAGATATTTACGGTCTTGGTCAGCAACAGCGTGGTAATTTATCGCTTCGTAATGCAAAAATAAACATGGTGCAGGGCAATACCGACGATTATGTTCCTTTTCTTGTTTCTACAAAAGGTTACGGATTATTTTGGGATAATTATTCCCCTACATTTTTTGAAGATAAGCCCGAAAGCACCTCTTTCAGATCGGAAGTGGGCGATTGTATCGATTATTATTTTATGCTTGGAGGCAATATTGATGGATCTATCGCCGGTATGCGTGAACTGAGCGGACAGGCTCCAATGTTCCCATTGTGGACTTTCGGATATTGGCAAAGTAAGGAACGTTACAAAAGTCAAAACGAATTGGTGGGCGTAGTAAGTAAATATCGTGAGCTGAACGTGCCACTCGATGGAATCATTCAGGATTGGCAATATTGGGGCAACAATTACCTGTGGAATGCCATGGAATTTCTCAACCCAGAATTTCCAAACCCCAAGAAAATGGTGGACGATATTCACAACATGAATGCGCATCTGATTATTTCTATTTGGAATTCTTTTGGACCCCAAACAAAACAATTTCGCGAAATGCAACCAAAGAATATGCTTTTGAACTTTGGTACATGGCCACAATCGGGTTTGGAAAGCTGGCCACCGAACCGTGAATATCCATCGGGGGTTCAACCTTACGATGTGTATAACCCCGAAGCCCGGGATATTTACTGGAGATATTTAAACAAAGGTCTTTTCTCGCTGGGAATTGATGGTTGGTGGATGGATTCTTCAGAACCTGACCATTTGGATTTCAAACCTTCCGATTTCGACCTGAAAACCTATCTTGGTTCTTTCCGCAAAGTGCGCAACGCTTTCCCATTGATGACGGTAGGTGGAGTGTCAGAAAACCAACGTGCCGTAAGTTCTGATAAACGTGTGTTTATACTTACCCGTTCCGCTTTTGCCGGACAACAACGTTACGGCGCCAATACATGGTCGGGCGATGTGAATTCCTCGTGGCAATCGTTGCGCAATCAAATTCCGGCAGGGCTCAACTTTTCGATGAGTGCTATTCCTTATTGGAATACCGATATCGGCGGTTTTTTTGCAAGTGCTTATAACAGAGGCTGGAAAGAAGGAACTAAAAATCCATCATTTCAGGAATTGTATGTTCGCTGGCTTCAATTCGGGGCATTTACCCCAATGATGCGTTCGCACGGAACTGATATTCCCCGTGAAATTTATAATTTTGGAAAAAAAGGTGAACCAATTTACGATGCGATTGTAAAATCTATTCATTTACGATACTCTTTGTTGCCATACATTTACTCTGCATCCTGGGATATTACCAACAGCCAATCTACTATGATGCGGGCTTTGGTGATGGATTTCAGTGATCCTAAAGTCAGAGATATGAACTACGAGTACATGTTTGGAAAATCAATATTGGTAGCACCTGTTGTTAACGCGCAATATACTCCTGAAACTATTGTAAAATCGAACGAACAAACCGGTTGGGATAAAAAAGATGCCAACAATGATACTAAAGTCCAACCTGTGACTTTTTCAGAAGCTAAATCAACAAAAGTATATTTGCCCGAAGGAACAGTTTGGTATGACTTCTGGACAAACGAGAAAATCAATGGCGGTCAGGAAATAGAAAAACCAACAACAATTGACATGATTCCTTTATACATTAAATCGGGAAGTATTATACCGTTCGGACCGGAAGTGCAGTATGCCACCGAAAAGAAATGGGATCATCTCGAAATTCGTGTTTACCCCGGAGCTAACGGTGAATTCACTTTGTACGAAGACGAAAACGATAACTATAACTACGAGAAAGGAGTTTATTCAACCATTAAATTTACTTGGAACGATGCAAAGAAAACATTAACGATGAATGATAGGAAAGGTTCGTTCCCCGGTATGCTTGCAACTCGTAAATTTAATATTGTATTTGCAGCAGCAGGTCAAAAAAATAATAAAACGATTACTTATAGTGGTAAAAAACTTGTAGTTAAGTTGTAAAATAGTAGTTTGGGGCTCCGGATGAAAAAAAACTTAATAGGTGTTCTGATTGCACTTGGCTTAAGCTTTACTGAATTGTCAGAATGAAAATCCGTTCTTTTACCTGCATGCGGTAAACAGGTCCTGTTTTTTTTAATTTAATTATAATGTATTATTTATTTTCTAATACTATGTTGAGATATTTTAAACTTGCACCAATAATAACTGTGCTTCTATTAGCCTGTTCTGCAAACCTTAAGGCACAGCAAATTACACAAGGCAAACAACTTTTTGATAGTAATTGGAAATTCTTTTTGGGCGATCCTACGGGTGTAAACACTGTTGATTTTGACGATAAAGATTGGCGAAACCTCGATTTACCGCATGACTGGAGTATCGAAGGGACATTAGATGCGAAGAATCCTATGGGAAACGATGGCGGATATTTTCCTGCCGGTGTCGGTTGCTATCGAAAAACCTTTACGCTTCCGGCAGCGGTTAAGGGCAAGCTTGTATCTATCTATTTCGAAGGAGTTTATATGAACGCAGAGGTGTCTATCAACGGAAAATTACTGGGCGTCCATCCTTACGGCTATACTTCTTTTAGTTATGATCTTACTCCCTACCTGAAATTAAACAGTAAAAACGTTCTTTCTGTTCGGGTGGACAATTCAAAGCAAAAGAATTGCCGCTGGTATAGTGGTTCCGGTATTTACCGACATGTTTGGATGGTTGTTTCCGATCCAATACACGTTGCTCAATGGGGTGTTACGGTTACGACTCCCAATGTATCTACTAAAAAAGCAACTGTTATAGTAAAAACCTTGGTGAAAAATGAGACAGGATTAGCTCAAAATGTTAGTCTTAAAACTACACTTTTGGATGCAAATGCGAGAAAAGCAGGTGACAATCAATTGCTGGTGCAACTTCCTGCCAACAGCGAGAAAGAGTTTGAACAAAGCATTCAGGTTGATAACCCTTTACTGTGGACTCCCGAAACTCCTCATTTATATCAGGCGCAAGTTCATATAGAGAAGAATAAAAAAATAATTGAAAATGTAAAAACAAATTTTGGTATTCGCTCTATAAAATTTACCACCGAAAATGGATTTCAACTGAATGGAAAAACGGTGAAGATGAATGGAGGTTGTGTTCATCACGATAATGGTTGTTTAGGAGCTGCTGCTTTTGACCGTGCCGAAGAACGTAGGGTTGAAATTCTAAAATCAGCAGGGTTTAATGCTATCCGTACTTCGCATAATCCTCCATCAGAAGCTTTTTTGGATGCCTGCGACAGATTGGGAATGCTGGTTATTGATGAAGCATTTGATGGTTGGAAAGAAAAGAAGAATGATTACGATTATTCAATACTTTTTGACGCGTGGTGGCAACGCGACTTAGAAGCCATGATAAAACGTGACCGGAACCATCCTTCCATTATTATGTGGAGCACCGGTAATGAGGTTATTGAACGGAAAAAACCTGAAGCGGTTGAGATATCCAAAATGCTTGCCGGTTGTATCCGCAAAAACGATCCCACACGACCAGTAACATCAGCTATGACGGCTTGGGACAATGATTGGGACATATTCGATCCGCTAATGGCTACACATGATGTTTGCGGGTATAATTATCAACTACATCGTGCTCCGTCGGATCATGAGAGAGTGCCTTCGAGGATTATTGTTCAAACCGAATCGTATCCGAGAGATGCTTTTGCCAATTGGAAAATGGTGCAAAGTCACAATTATATTTTGGGCGATTTTGTTTGGACGGCACTCGATTATTTAGGCGAATCGAGCATTGGGCGTTGGTATTATCCGGGCGATAAACCGCGCGAACATTGGGAAGGGGTGTTTTTTCCCTGGCACGGTGCCTATTGTGGTGATATTGATTTGACAGGATGGCGTAAACCGATTTCGCATTACAGAAACATGCTTTACAATGATACTGAAAAACTTTATATGGCCGTTCGGGAGCCCAATCCCGCTTCTGGAAAAATAAAAACAACGGGTTGGGCTGTTTGGCCGACATGGGAAAGCTGGACATGGCCTGGAAATGAAGGAAAACCAATCGAAGTTGAAGTTTATTCAAAATATCCCAAGGTTCGACTTTATCTGAATGAGAAACTGATAGGCGAACAATCTACAATGGAGGAACAACAATTCAAGGCAACATTCAATGTGCCTTACACCAATGGCGAGTTAAAAGCAGTTGGAGTAGTAGATAATAAAGAAATGGAAACAACAATTTTGAAAACTTCGGGGGATGCGGCTAAAATTAAACTAATTGTCGACCGTACGAAAATATCGGCTAATGGGCAGGATTTATCATTTGTCACTATTGAAGTAACGGATAAAGATGGAAATCTACAACCCAATGCTGAAAACAGGTTAGAATATAAGTTAAGTGGTCCGGGCGTAATTGCCGGTGTGGACAATGCAAATATCAAAGACTTAGATTCTTACGTTGCAACTTCCCGAAAAGCATGGCACGGACGTGCACTTGTGGTGATTAAAAGTACTAAAAATGCAGGTACGATTAAACTTTCAGTAGGTTCATACGATCTAAACAATGTTACAACGGAAATAATTACGGTTAATAAATAATTTGGAAGTTATAAAAATAAAAAATAATATATGAAGAAATACCTTTTATACTTTTGTGCAATAAATTGCCTTCTTCTGGGAAGCTCAAACCTAAAAGCACAAAACAAGTTGTATCCGAATGAATTTCCGTTAGGAGATGTCAAATTGCTTGATGGTGCGTTTAAAAATGCACGAGATCTTAATATTGAGGTTCTTTTGAAGTACGATGTGGATCGAATGTTATCTCCTTACCGAAAAGAAGCCGGATTACCGGAAAAGGCCAAAACCTATCCAAACTGGGATGGACTCGATGGGCATATTGCAGGACATTATTTGACTGCCATGGCTTTGAATTATGCATCCACCGGTAATGCCGAATGCAAAAAACGCATGGAGTATATGCTTGCAGAATTGAAAATCTGTCAGGATGCCAACGCTATAAATAATTCGGCATGGGGTGTTAATTATGTAGGTGGATTTCCAAATAGCTCAAAAATATGGCCTGCCTTTAAAAAAGGAGATTTCAGCGTGTATTTTGCTTCATGGGCACCTTTTTATAACTTACATAAAATGTATGCAGGCCTTAGAGATGCATGGGTATATTGCGGTTATGATAATGCAAAAGTAATGTTTTTGAAATTCTGCGATTGGGGAATAACCATCACTTCAGCACTTACCGATGAGCAGATGGAAACAATGCTTAACATGGAACATGGGGGTATGGACGAAATGTTTGCCGATGCCTACCAGATGACAGGCGATAAAAAATACCTGGTGGCCGCAAAACGCTACTCTCACAGAATGATTCTTGATCCAATGTCGCAAGGGGTGGATAATCTGGATAACAAACATGCAAATACTCAGATACCAAAAGTGGTTGGTTTTGAGAGAATTGCAGAGCTTGGTCATGATCATAAATATCATAAAGCAGGGAACTTCTTTTGGGAAAATGTGACAACAAAACGCACGCTCGCTTTTGGCGGAAATAGCAGAAGAGAACATTTCCCTAATTACGAATCTTGCACTGATTATGTGAATGATGTGGATGGACCTGAAACATGTAATTCGAACAACATGTTGAAATTAACCGAAAATTTATTCAGATTACATCCGGAGGCAAAATATGCCGATTATTATGAAAAAACAATCTTCAACCATATCCTTTCAAGTCAACATCCTGAACACGGAGGATATGTGTATTTTACTTCGGCTCGCCCACGTCATTACAGAGCCTATTCTGCACCCAATGAAGCAATGTGGTGTTGTGTTGGTACGGGTATGGAAAATCATGCTAAATACAATCAATTTATTTATACTCATTCCAATGATTCATTGTTTTTAAATCTTTTTATTGCTTCTGAACTCAATTGGAAAGAAAAGAGGATTAAATTCAAACAAGAAACAACGCTTCCTTACGAGGAACAAACCAAACTTACCGTAACCCAAGGTGTTGCTAAGCTCAAATTAATGGTTCGCTACCCTGCGTGGGTGAGCGATGGTGCATTAAAGATTACTGTAAATGGCAAGAATGTCACTAACTCAGCTCATCCATCTTCTTATGTGTGTATCAACAGAACCTGGAAAAAAGGCGATGTAGTAGTAATCAAATTGCCTATGCATAACTCCATTGAATATCTGCCTAATGTGCCTCAATACATTGCATTTATGCATGGCCCGATAATGCTTGGTGCCAAAACCGGAACGGAGGATTTGAGAGGGTTGATTGCCGATGATAGTCGCTTCGGGCAATACCCGGGTGGACAAAAGTTTCCTATCGACAAAGCTCCTATTTTAGTTGAAGATGATATTCAAACCATCGCAGATAAATTAGTGCCAATTAAAGACAAACCACTGAATTTTACACTTAATGTAAAAATGATGAATCCAATTGATCAGATAAAATTGGAACCATTTTATAAAATCCACGATTCAAGGTATATGATGTATTGGATGGCGCTTACTAATTCGGGTTACCGTTCATATACGGATTCGATTGCGAAAATTGAAAATGAAAAAATGGAACTTCAGAAGCGAACTGTAGATTTTGTGGCAACAGGTGAACAACAACCTGAGGTGGATCATGCCATGGAAAGGGAATTCTCTTCAACAGGTAATAATATGAATGAGTTTTGGCGCGAAGCCCGCAATGACGGCTATTTTAGCTACAAACTTGCTACCGGTAAAGAAACAGATCTAAGTTTGTCTGTTAGATATTGGGGTGCTGAGAACGGAAATAGAACTTTCGATATTTATATCGACGATCAGAAGTTGATAACCGAAAATATTTCCAACAAATGGAAGCAAAATAAATTTCAAAATGTCGAATATCAAATTCCCGCTGCCATGCTGACCGGAAAAGAATTTGTTCGTGTGAAATTTCAGGCAACCACAGGAAATACTGCAGGTAAAGTCTACTATGTAAGATTACTAAGAACAAAAAAATAAATCAATAATATCAATGAAAAGAATTTTAGAAATTCTCATTATTATTTCGATAACGCTTTTTAGCTTAAGCGCTCAAAATAAGAAAGCGAAGACGAAATCGAGTGCCGAACCCTATTTGCTGCCGCCATTTCCAACTGTTCCTGCCTTATTACCACAGGATAGTCTTACAATGGGAGATTGGAAATCGTTTCCAGAAGTGAAGTTGAATATTCCCATCGCATCCGGGCCGTTTGAACCGACCTGGGAATCGATCGAGAAAAATTATCCGGGTGAACCGGCATGGCTTCGTGAGGCGAAGTTTGGTATCTGGGTTCACTTTGGACCGCAAGCGGCAGGTGAAAGTGGCGACTGGTATGCACGAAAGCTTTACACAGAAGGTACGTCTGCCTATAAAAATCACCTCAAGAAATACGGCCATCCATCCGAATCCGGGTATAAGGAAGTACTTCGCGATTGGAATCCGACAAAGCTTGACCCGGCTGCGCTTACAAAAATTTACGAAGCTGCAGGTGCTCGTTTTTTGATGATTCAAGGGGTGCATCATGACAATTACGATATGTGGAATTCAAAGTATCAACCTTGGAATTCTGTGAATATCGGGCCAAAACGCGATTTGTTAGGCGAATGGGCGAAGGCTTGTCGCGCCAATGGAATGCATTATGGCGTCACTTTCCATCACGAATATACCTGGTGGTGGTGGCAAACCGCTTTTGGAAGCGATAGAGATGGAGCAAAAAAAGGTGTTCCTTACGATGGTAATCTAACGCTCGCCGATGGCAAAGGCAAATGGTGGGAAGGATATGATCCACGGTTGCTTTACGGCATTAATTTGCGCGAATACAAGGGCGTAACTGCGGCTGCTTACTCACCTTGGTCGCCTCCTCCGGCAGGTGTTTTCACCAAGCACCTTGATTATGCAAAGTGGTATACAACAAAGTGGGCGTTACGTATGATGGATGTCGTGCAACACTACGATCCGGATTTCATTTATACAGATGGTACGGTACAAGGACCTTTTACAGGGAATGGAACCGGCACAGGTATCAAAGACGATGCCATGCAAACGGTTATGGCCGATTATTACAATCGGACACTCAAAAATCGCGGTACTGTGAATACTTTCAGCATTGTGAAATTTCGTGAAAAAACCAATGGTACAGTAAATACTGAGGAATTTGGCGTTCCGGCAGAAATTAAAACCAATCAGCCATGGATTGCAGAAATTCCGGTCGGTGACTGGTTCTATGCGCCGGGCTTTACCTACGATTCGGGAATGATGATACGCTATATTATCGAAGCCATTGCCCGCGATGGTAATGCAGCTATATGTATTTCCATTTTGCCTGATGGTTCATTAGACGAAGGCAGTCTGAAAATGTTGAGAGAAGTTGGAATTTGGATGAAGCGTAACGGAGAAGCTGTTTACGGAAGCCATGCATGGACTATTCCCGGTGAAGGAGAATTAATCAACGGCAAGTTGAAGATGCTTCCGGGTGGTGGGTTGAGTCGTAGACATGCAGAATTCAAATTCGATGCTCAGGATATTCGTTTCACGGTTGGTAAAAACGGTGCATTCTACGCTTTTTCTATGAACGTACCTGCTCCGGGAACTCAGTTGAAAATTAAATCGTTGGGCACTGATGCAAAATACATGAACAAAGCTATTAAATCGGTAAAACTACTTGGCTACAATGGAAAATTGCAATGGAAGGTTGAAGCTGATGGTTTGACGATTACTTGTCCTGAGAAAATGCCTTTTGCAACATCTATTGTTTTTAAAATTGAATAGATATTTTTGAAACACTCTTTAAATTATTTGTAACCTAATAAAGAAGTAGAGATATGGTTAAATGCAATCATAACTCTACTTTATAATTCATGAAACAACCACAAAATGAGATTAAAATACTTATTGATAATTAGTTTCTTTCCTTTGCTTTGTCAGGGACAAATGGTGAAAAGCTTTAAACAGTTGCCTGATAGAGTGAATGTTATAATGACAGATGGAACACTCAGTATTTCACCCCTCACCGACAATGCTGTACGAATAAAATTCAACAAAGGGATTGAAGAAGTCCTGCCGGAACTTGTTTTTACGTCAGTGGCGGCAACTCCCGCGTTTCAGGTTATAGATTCGCCTTCCCGGATTGAAATAAAATCCAACAAAATAATTGTTTTGCTGGACAAACTAACCGGTAAACTTTCGTACACCGACAATACCGGCAAGGTATTCCTGAGCGAAAAGGCAGATGCCCGTAAGCTTACTGCCGATTTCATTCAGGGTGAAGCCTGTTTTGCCGTTGAACAGAGTTTTGAATCGCCTGCCGATGAGTCTATTTTCGGTTTGGGTCAATTTCAGGATGGACAATACAACCTTAAAAACGTAGCCCGCAAGTTGACGCAGGTGAATTCACAAATTGCTATTCCGTTTATTTATTCAAGTAAAGGCTATGGCTTGTTGTGGCATCAGTATGGACTCACCGTCTTTAATCCGGCCGATAATTTTATTGCGCTTCAAAAACAGGAGCAATCAACTACCGGAAATAATCAATTAGCCGAAGTAACCACTACTTCCGGTACTCAAAAAGTGTCTCAGGATCAATCGCTTTATCAAGGCAAATTCATTGTTCCTGAGGAGGACGAATATTCCATTTTTCTGGATTTGGGTGATATGGGTAACCGTCACTTTGTGGTTATTGATGGTAAACCGTGTATGGATCAAAGCAATATGTGGCTTCCTCCAACTTCAGGAACATTGGTGCATCTAAAAGCCGGAGAGCATGATGTACAAGTGCTTTGTAAATCAAACAATACCCCAAAATTGTCGTGGAAACAGGCAGATAACTTCACCACATTCCGTTCGCCCGTTGCCAAAGCAATCGATTATGTGGTGTTTTACGGCCCATCAGCCGATAATGTGATTGCCACTTACCGCAATTTATCGGGTAATGCACCCATGTTCCCCAAATGGGCGTATGGATTCTGGCAATGCCGCGAACGATATACTTCAGGTTCACATTTGGTGGAGACCGTGAAGGAATTTCGTAAAAGACAGCTTCCGGTGGACGTAATTGTTCAAGATTGGCAATACTGGGGCGATAGAGGTTGGGGAGTTCCTCAATTCGATGAAAAAAAATACCCTAATCCGGCCGGATTTATAAAAGAATTGCACGATTTGAATGCGCATTTCAATATTTCCATTTGGTCAAATCCGGATAAAAATTCAACGATTGGAAAAGAATATGTAGCAAAAAACCGATTTATCCCCAACACTAAATGGTTAGATTATTTTAACCCCGAAACTCGAAAGGAATACTGGAATACATTGAAAGTGAATATGTTTGACAATGGCGTCGATTCGTGGTGGATGGATGCAGTTGAACCGGAGAATGATGCACTGAAAGGGGAGAAAACACATATTGGCGCCGGTGATTTTTATCGCTTGACCTACCCATTGATGGTTAGTCAGGCTGTGTACGAAGGACAGCGCGAAAGCTCTTCCGATAAACGCGTTTGTATTCTTACCCGTTCGGCTTTCTCGGGGCAGCAACGTTATGGTGTCATCAATTGGTCGGGCGATATAGGCTATACGTGGGATGTGTTTAAAAATCAGATTGTTGCAGGATTAAATTATACCATCACCGGTTTCCCATACTGGACGACCGATATTGGCGGATTTTTCCGTCCGGGACGCTCACAATATACCGACGAAAAATACCACGAATTGCTGACCCGTTGGTATCAATGGGGAACATTCAATCCAATTTTCCGTATGCATGGCTACCAAACAGAAACCGAACCCTGGAAATTCGGACAAAAAGTGGAGGATAATATGCGTAAAATGCTGAATCTACGTTACCGACTGCTTCCTTACATTTATTCCGAAGCCTGGCAGGTTACGAAAAACGGTTCAACCATTATGCGTCCGTTGGTAATGGATTTCAACGGAGATACAGCTGCTGTTAACAGCCGGTTCCAGTATATGTTTGGAAAATCGATATTGACAGCTCCTGTTACAACTGCGAATGTGACTCAATGGGATGTGTATTTACCCAAAGCTGCCGGTTGGTTCGATTTCTGGACCGGAAAACAGTTTAAAGGAGGTCAAAAAGTAAAAACCGATGCTCCGCTGGATAGAATTCCTCTTTTTGTAAAAGCAGGATCTATTATTCCTATGGGTAAAATAATTCAACACAGTGCTGAAAAATCGGATACGCTAGAAATCCGCGTTTATAAAGGTGCCAATGGTAAATTTGAATTATACGAAGATGAAGGCGATAATTATAATTACGAAAAAGGGAAATATACCATTATTTCGTTCAATTGGAATGAAAAAGCACAAACGCTTTCGATTGGTAACCTACAAGGTATTTACCCGGGTGGCTTACAAAAACGTATTTTTAATATCGTTTTTGTGAATGAATCAGTAGGGTTTGGAACAACAGTGAGTGCAATGAAAAGAAAAGTTATTTATTCAGGAAAGAAAGTAGAAATAAAATCTTAAACCGCTGACAGGGTCTTCAACCGATGTCAGGGTTTTAAAAATATATACTATGAAAACAAGATTTTTAATATTATGTATACTTATTGCTTTTGAAGGTAATGCATTCGCACAAAAGGATATTACTGTTGGAGATAGAGCTCCTGAACTAGTAATAACTGATTATATTCAAAATGTACCACTTGACAAGTCCTTCAGAAACAAGTACATTTTATTGGAATTTTGGGCAACATGGTGCGCTCCATGTTTAGGAGCAGTACCTCATTTGAATGAGTTAAAAGATAAATATAAAAATAGAGAGGATATTTTAGTTCTTTCTATGACATATGAAGAACCTGAGAAAGTAAAGAAAACATTAGCAAGGGTAAAATTTAAAACTGCTGTAGTTAGTGACCAAACCCAAAAAACTCTTCAGAATTTTGGAGTGGAAAGCAAGGGAAGTATAACTGTACCAAGAACTGTTTTAATTGACAATAAAGGGATAATTAAGTGGATAGGGAACCCCAATAATTTAACAGATTCAATATTTGATAGATTTGTAAATGGGATGAATCTAATACAGGAGAAGAAACAATTAAATGATAAGTCAGAAGCCAAAATACTTACGGAAAATGTAGTGACTGACTTACAAGACATTGCAAACAGATTAGTTACTGACAAACAAACAAAGTATTCTTTTTCATTACTAGAAACTGAAAAAAAACAAAAGGTAAAATGGTCTAAAAAATTTCCTTTACGTGGTATATATATAGATGTAAATAACAATTGTCGATCAATTTTATCTGATTTAATGTCAGTGAGTGAGACACAAATTATAATTGTAGATTCTCTAAAAGATAGAAAATATAGTTTATTTTATAAAAATGATAATTTTAAAGATGAAAAAAAATACATCGAGGATATTAAAGCAAACTTAATTAAAGCATTGAATCTTAAAGAAAGAATTGAAGTTAAATTTTCAGATGTATATATTTTGACTCTAATTGACAAAAATAAACTAAATATATCCACTGATAAAAGTGGTAACTCACACAGCGGCAGCAATGACAATCAATACACATTTTCAAATACAAAAATCGAGTATGTATTAAAAAATCTATCTTTAAACTATGAAATTATTATCAATGATAGATCAAAACTAACTGACAATTATGACTTTATAATCAAAAAAGGCTCAGTTAATATGTTAATTGAAGAACTCGAAAGTTATGGTTTACAACTGAAAAAAGCTATCGAGAAAACAACCTTTTATATCTACGAATAAATAAGATGGAAATATAAAGAAAAACACATAACTTTTATCACTTACTTTTAGGTTATTATTTAAAAAATTTTTAAAAACTATTATACATGAAAATCAAATCACTGATTGTCTTAAGTCTTCTGATTTCTGCACAATTATGGGCGCAGTTGCCCTATCAAAATCCAAATCTGACATCTGAACAAAGAGCGAAAGATTTAATTTCCCGCTTAACCCTGAGCGAAAAGGCAGCTTTAATGTGCGATATATCAGATGCCATTCCACGCTTGGGTATTAAAAAGTTTAACTGGTGGAGTGAAGCTTTGCACGGCTTTGCCAATAATGCAAATGTTACAGTTTTTCCCGAACCGGTTGGTATGGCAGCTTCTTTCGATGATGAGTTGGTTTATCGTATATTCAATGCTACATCTGATGAAGCGCGGGCAAAATATAACGAAGCTACTCAAAAGGGACAGGAAAATAAACGCTTTCTTAGCCTTTCTGTTTGGACTCCCAATGTCAATATTTTTCGTGACCCACGTTGGGGACGCGGTCAGGAAACCTATGGTGAAGATCCTTACCTGACTTCGCGCATGGGAGTTTCTGTAGTTAAAGGACTACAGGGACCGGCTGATGCAAAATATAAAAAACTGTTGGCTTGTGCCAAGCATTTTGCGGTTCACTCAGGGCCCGAATGGAGTCGCCATTCTCTAAACATAAATAATCTTGATCCGCGAGATTTATGGGAAACGTATCTTCCTGCTTTCAAATCCCTGGTTCAGGATGCCGATGTGCGCCAGGTGATGTGTGCTTACCAACGCTTGGATGACGAGCCTTGTTGCGGAAATACGCAGTTGCTTCAACGAATATTAAGAGATGAATGGGGCTATAAATACATGGTTGTTGCCGATTGTGGTGCGGTATCCGATTTTTACACCAGTCACAAGGTTTCATCGGATGCAGTTCACGCTGCTTCAAAAGGTGTGTGGGCAGGAACAGATTTGGAATGTCAATGGGATAACCATATTTATAAAAATTTACCCGATGCTGTTGCAAAAGGCTTAATAACTGAGAATGAAATTAATAAACATTTATTGAATGTTTTGGTGGGTCGTTTTGATTTGGGTGAAATGGATGATGATAAGTTGGTTCCGTGGTCAAAAATTCCATTGTCGATTGTGAATAACGACGAACATAGAAAACTGGCTTTGGATATGGCTCTTAAGTCAATGACCCTTCTTCAGAATAAAAAGAATACGCTCCCCTTGTCTAAATCCAAAAAAATAGCGGTTGTTGGTCCTAATGCCAACGATAAACCAATGTTATGGGGAAATTACAACGGAACACCGGTTAGAACAATTACAATTCTCGATGGTATTGCGTCCAAACTTTCAGCCGAAAAAATAATTTATGACAAAGGATGCGATTTAGTGGAGGATAAAGTAACCGAAAGCTATTTCGCCCAATGTTCTATTGATGGAAAGAAAGGGCTTAAGGCCATCTATTGGAATAATAAAGAACTTACCGGCGATATTGTAGCCACTCAACAAATTACAAATCCAATAAAATTGACCACTGCCGGTCAACACGAATTTGCAACCGGTGTTCGTCTCGAAGGATTTTCGGGCAAATATGAAACTGAATTTACTCCGGCGAAAACAGAAGAAATTGTATTCAAATGTGGTGCTACCGGCTATTTTGAATTATTTGTCAATGGTGTATCTCTGGCAAAATATAACAACTGGAGAACGCTTCCTTCACGAATCCCATTCAACGTGGAAAGTGGAAAAAAATATAAAATTGAAATTCGTTACGCTCAGCTCAACGATTGGCAGGCAAATTTAGAATTTGATTTTGGTAAAGAAATTGATATAAACTATACTGATTTAATAAAAAAACTTGCAGGTACTGACATTGTGGTATTTGTAGGTGGACTTTCAACATTGCTGGAAGGCGAAGAAATGCCGGTTTCGTATCCGGGTTTCAAAGGTGGTGATCGTACGGACATTGAACTTCCGGCGGTGCAACGCAACTGCTTAAAAGCCCTGAAACAAGCCGGTAAAAAGGTGATTTTCGTGAACTGTTCGGGCTCGGCCATTGCCATGGTTCCCGAAACTGAAAGTTGCGATGCCATTCTTCAGGCATGGTATGGTGGCGAATCGGGTGGTCAGGCTGTAGCTGATGTGCTTTTTGGCGATTATAATCCATCGGGTAAATTGCCGATTACTTTTTATAAAAGTTTGAGCCAATTGTCTGATTTTGAAGAATATTCAATGAAAGGTCGTACCTATCGCTACATGTCCGATCCTTTATTTCCGTTTGGTTTTGGATTGAGTTATACTAAATTTTTGATTGGGAATGCAAAAGTCAGCAATACTTCCATTAAAACCAACGAATCTGTAGAACTTAGCATTCCTGTTTCAAATAAAGGCAAGCGCAATGGAACTGAAATCGTACAGGTTTATGTTCGTAAGCTAAACGACACCGATGGTCCGCTTAAAACACTAAAAGGATTTCAACGGGTTGATGTATCTGCCGGCAAAACCGTTCAGGCTGTCATTCAGCTTCCTTACAATTCATTCGAATTCTTCGATAGATCGACCGGCAAAATGGCTGTCGTAGCAGGAGAGTATGAA
>JAKLIM010000330.1 GCA_022709605.1 Bacteroidota bacterium
AAAAAAAAAATTTCAGATAATACTTTGAATTTTAATATATTATGAAATCAACAAATATTAAGAAACTATATTTCAAAGATACTTCATTTGCCAATCTGATGACGCATCGAATTTATAATGTGCTGCTTTATGCCAGTAAATACGATGCGTTTATTCTTGAAGAAGACGGCCGAATTGACGAACAGATTTTTAACGAATATACTTCTTTGCACCTTCGATATCCACCACGTTTTACCTTGGTTTCTGACGAAGCGGAAGCGAATGCTTTGCTTGCCGAACGTAACTTCGATTTAATTATTTCGATGCCAAGTGGCGATAGCATTAATCCATTTAAATGGGCAAAAGATGTAAAAAAACAATTTACCGAAATCCCAATTATTGTTCTTACGCCTTTTTCAAATTCGGTTTCGAAACGAATTGCCAACGAAGATTTAAGTGCTATTGATTACGTTTTCAGTTGGTTAGGCAATACCGAGATATTATTGGCAATTATTAAACTGATTGAGGATCGAATGAATGTAGAGGAAGATGTAGAATCGGTTGGTGTTCAGGTGATTCTATTTGTTGAAGATTCCATTCGGTTTTATTCGTCCATTGTTCCGCAATTGTACAAATTTGTTTTTAAGCAATCGAGGTCGTTTATGACTGAAGCGCTGAACGAACATGAACAAACCTTACGAATGCGTGGTCGTCCAAAAATACTGTTAGCCCGTTCGTACGAAGAAGCCATTGAGATCTACAGTAAATATAAGAATAACATGCTTGGTGTTATTTCGGATGTAAGTTTTAATCAAAATGGTTTGAAAAACAAAAAAGCAGGAATAAATTTAAGTCATGAGATTCGTAAAAACGACAAATATATTCCCATTATTATTCAATCGACCAATAATGACAATAAACCTTTTGCAGATGAACTTGAAGCTTCATTTATAAATAAATTTTCGAAAACATTTAATCTCGAATTAAAAGAAAATATTATCAACAATTTTGGTTTTGGTGATTTTTTATTTATCAACCCCGAATCACAAGAAATAGAAGCGCGTGTGCATAACCTGCGTGCGTTGCAGGATTCAATTTTTAAAATTACAAACGTAACTTTATACTACCATGTTTCGAGAAATCATATCTCCAGATGGTTGTATTCACGAGCTATGTTTCCTTTGGCCGAATTTCTCAAGAATATTTATGTTGAAAGCGAAAATGATGTTGACATGCAAAAAGTCAGGCAAGTCATTTTCGATGCCATAGTTCATTACCGCAAAGTTAAAAACAAAGGCGTAGTTGCCGTTTTTCAGCGCGACCGATTTGATCAATATTCGAACTTTGCCCGCATTGGCGAAGGTTCGATGGGTGGAAAAGGCCGTGGTCTTGCATTTATGGATGCGATGATCAAGCGAAATGAAGTGTTTGAAACATTTGAGAATACCACGGTTGCCATTCCGAAAACGGTGGTAATTTGTACCGAAATTTTCTCTGAGTTTATGGAAATGAATCATTTATATCCTGCAGCTTTGTCGGATATAGATGACGAAGCGATCCTCAGGCATTTTTTAAAAGCACGTTTACCCCAGCATTTAATTGCCGATTTATATGCTTTTTTGGGAGCTATTAATTCTCCGATCGCAGTCCGATCGTCAAGTTTACTCGAAGATTCACACTATCAGCCATTTGCCGGAATTTACTCCACCTATATGGTTCCATACAATTCGGAAAGCAAAACACAAATGCTTGTAACAATTGCTGAAGCCATAAAAGCTGTGTACGCATCTGTATTTTATCAGGATAGCAAAAGTTATATGACAGCCACAAAAAACGTGATTGATGAGGAAAAAATGGCTATTGTACTTCAGGAAATTTGCGGAAATGCTTATAAAACACGTTATTATCCATCGTTTTCGGGTGTTGCAAGATCGCTGAACTATTATCCTTTAGGTGCTGAACGGCCTGAAGACGGAATTGTAAACATAGCCATGGGACTCGGAAAATATATTGTTGATGGAGGCGTTTCATTCAGATTCTCACCGGCATATCCCGAAAATGCGTTGCAAACCAGCACATTAGATTTGGCACTTCGCGAAACTCAAAATTATTTTAATGCCCTCGATCTAAGTCAGAATTGCTTTGTCCCCAAAACAGATGATGGATTTAATCTTTTGAAAATCAGGGTAAATGAAGCACAGGAAGATGGGACTCTGAAATATATTGCTTCAACTTTCGATCCTCAAAACCAGTGCATCAATGATGGAATTTATGAAGGCAGGAAAATAATTACTTTTGCCAACATTTTGAAACACAATGTTTTTCCGCTTGCCGAGGTATTGAAAAAACTACTGCATATTGCTCAAAATGAAATGGGACGTCCGGTAGAAATAGAATTTGCCGTTAATCTGGATTATTCAGCCAATAAACAACATATTTTTTATATTTTACAAATACGACCCATTGTTGACAGTCGTGAGATGCTGAATGAAAACATAGGATTAATCCCTGAAAACGAGACTATTATAAGTTGTAAAAATGCGCTTGGACACGGTATTACCAATGATTTATTCGATATAGTATATGTAAAACCGGAAGCATTCAGTGCTTCGAAAAATCAGTTTATCATGTACGAAATTGAAAAACTGAACCGCGAAATGCTCACGAACAACAGATTTTACATTTTGGTTGGTCCCGGCCGTTGGGGCTCAAGTGATCCATGGTTAGGAATTCCCGTAAAATGGCCACACATTAGCAATGCACGGGTCATTGTCGAATCCGGTTTATCGGAATATCGCATTGACCCGAGTCAGGGAACGCATTTTTTCCAAAACCTGACTTCGCTTGGTGTTTCGTATTTTACAATAAATCCGTTTAAAAAAGATGGTAGTTATGATATCGATTTTCTGAATTCGGAACCTGCCGTTTACGAATCACAATATCTACGACATGTACATTTTGAAAAACCTGTAATTGTTAAAGTGGACGGACGAAAAAATATAGGGGTCATTCTGAAACCGTGATTATTTATTGTTTCGTGTTTCGTGTTTCAGGTTTCAGGCCTGCCTCCTGACGAAGGAGGGAGGTTTCGTGTTTCAGGCTTTTTAAAAGCTAACTTAATGTATAAATATTGAATATAAAGACAATTTTATTATATTTGTAACGAAAAAAAATAAATTAAAAATAACAGTCAAAACACTTTAAAATTTATGTTAAAAAATCATCCAAAAGGATTAATCCCTGCAGCACTCGCCAATATGGGCGAGCGTTTTGGTTTTTACACCATGATGGCAATTCTTACATTATTCTTAATGTCAAAATTCAACATTTCGGGAACAGAAGCTGGATCTCTTTATTCAATTTTTTATGGTGCCATTTATATTCTGGCGCTCGTAGGAGGTATCATAGCCGACCGACTTAGAAACTATAAGGGAACAATTATTGCAGGTCTTCTTATTATGACACTCGGATATTTTTTGCTTTCTATGCCGGGTTTAATTTCCACCAAATATATCGCATTAGCAGCATTGTTGGTTATAGCTTTTGGTAATGGTTTGTTCAAGGGTAACCTACAGGCTTTGGTTGGTCAGATGTACGACAACGACGAATACCGAGCCAAGCGCGATTCAGGTTTCCAGATTTTTTATATGTTTATTAATATTGGTGCAATGTTCGCACCATTTCTTGCTACTTGGGTACGTAATACTTTTGTAAAAATGCAAGGTTATGCTTACAATGCTGATCTTCCGGGTCTTTGTCACCAATATCTCGACGGTAAAATGACAGAAGATGTGATAAATGGACGTTTTACGAATTTAGCTACAACCGTTTCTGACGGTGTATTACCTACTGATTTCTCAGCATTTGCAACAGGTTACCTGGATGCATTTAACACTGGTTTTCATTATGCTTTTCTGACAGCAGTTGTTGCTATGGGAATTTCGTTAGTAATATTTCTTGCTACAAAACGACATTTACCGGCACCAAAAACCAAAGAAACTGCGAATACGAATATTTCTGCAGAAGAAATCAGAGAAAATGCGAAAGAAATTAAACAACGTATTTATGCACTCTTAGCTGTATTCGGTGTTGTGATTTTTTTCTGGTTCTCTTTTCACCAAAACGGATTGACACTGACCATGTTTGCAAAAGATTATACTTTACTTGGTGGAATTTTCAATTCAGCTGAGATTTTCCAGTCGATTAACCCATTCCTGGTAGTATTCCTTACACCATTGATTATCACCATTTTCGGAAGAATGGCAAAAAAAGGAAAAGAACCTTCAACTCCAAAGAAGATTGCAATCGGCAT
>JAKLIM010000331.1 GCA_022709605.1 Bacteroidota bacterium
TTAATGTATTTTGTGCATTGCTCAAAACATTTTGTATATGGCTTATTGTATTTTTTGGACGGCTTAAAGTTTTTTGTGGATGTGTAAAAAGGGATAGCCACTTAGTAGGCAAGACACTACGTCAATGAACAGAAAGCTATTTCAGTGTTTGTAAATTTACACCCGCTTGAACAGGTCACATTTTAATTCCGGATGTAGCTATTGCGGTATTCAATGGGCGTTTTACCCGTAATACTCTTAAATACAGTGTAAAATGAAGATTTGCTCGAGAAACCACAATCGTAACCAATGGCTTCGATGGAGAATTTATTGTGGCTGTCGGTGAGCATTTGTTTAACGGCTTCCACCCGATACGAATTGACAAATTGGAAGAAATTCTTTCCGATTTGAGCATTTAACACTTCGGTTAACTGATATTTGGGAATTTTCAGATCGGTCGAAAGCATTTCCATGTTTAATTCCGGGTTGAGATATGCTTTTTTACTTTCGAAATACGAAAATATTAATTTACGAATATGTTCTTTATTTTCAACGCTTAACGTTGAATTCTGGTAATGAGTTTGAATTCGCTCGGGCGGTAGTTTTGTTTGTACAACCTGCTGGCGTAAACCATAGAAACTAAGCACGAAAATCATGAACAACAACATCGAATAGTTGTAAATATACGGTGTAAGCGGATTGAAATCTGCTTCATATACAAAAACGGTGATTAAGAAGGTGAATATGCAATAAACCACATAGAAAATGGCTACCCCGAGCACCCAACCTAAATTTTCATTTTTATCAATATTTGATTTTTCGTTTTTTAAATGCATACGGTATTTATGCACAAGTATCAGACTCATAGGATTATAAATAATCCATGATAGCATTGTGGCAGCGTAAAAAATCAATCGGTAAATGAAATTTTTATCCTGAAAATAAAAGGAATTCAACGAAAAAGGTTCTTTGATGATGTAAGCACTAATTTCGAAAAGCAGAAAGGGCAATAAATGAAGCAATTGCAGGGGTTTAATTTTGAAGTTGGGTCGGGTCAGCGAACTGACATACAAGTACAAAGCCGGATTGAATAACAAAAACGAACTTGACAACAGCGGGACGCCGAAAATTTCGTAATCGAGACCGCAAGTCATAAATTCAATGGCAAGAAGAGTTAGCCAACCCGACAAAACTTTATCGGAGATACTGCTTTCCTTTTTGGTAAACATAAGAATGGCAGCAAACAAACCCTGACAGAAACCTATCCAGGCAATGGTATTCATACCTTCTTGCGGTTTGAATTAATAATCAGTTGTCGAAAAAAAAATCTTCCTGAAATTTTAAAGTGTGTCGGATTTAGTTTTTGGAGGATTTTTATCTTTCTTCGTATCTTTGCTTTCAGCATCTTTTCCTGTTTTGGATGCCGAAATGAGTTTTTCGCGTGTTTTTTTAGGAAAAGTTGTTAAAACTTCCTTTACGTTTTTGGGCCTTTGCTCATCAATCCAAAAGAAATTTTTAAGTAATAATTCATCCCCCGAAAGCTGATCCAGAGGATACATTGTACCACTTGAAGCAGAAGTCAATACAATTCGTTCCACTTTTTTGTTTTTGAAATGCATGACCACATAACTGCTCTCCGTTTTATTCGTCCCGATTAATGTTGAATCTTTATCGTCTCTCGGAAAATAAATTGTTTCCGCATTTCCGTTCACTTCCACCCTTTTTAACTGTCCGCTATCCACGTAAGCAATAATATCTTTGCCCGAAATCTGATTAAAATAAGCGCTGTCTTCCTGCTGAATGGTCATTGCATTGTCTAGAATGTCAATTTTATCAACCTTATCGTTTTTCAGGGTAGCTTTTATAAAATCGCCCGAAAGTTGATTTTTTTCTGACCAAAGCACCGGTTCTTTATACATATTCATTATAGAATCGCGCGTTGAATAAACCAACGAATCACAAATTCCCTGCACATCGTTCCGATAAAACCTGACATTATAAAAACCCCTTGAAACATCGTAAATCGAATCTTTGTATGTAAACAAAGTATCAGCATGAATGTACATGGTGTCTTTACCGGACCAATCCATTAACAAGGCAGAATCGCTGGCAATGCCCACTTCGGTGGAATCGTTGTAATAAAGATAATTGCCGTAAAGAGTATTTTTTTGAATGGTATCGTTCAAAATCACCTTGGAAAACACCTCTCCGTAATTCTGATTTTTATCGTAAAAAACGGTATCGCCAATGATTGTTTTTCCGTCTTTTTGCTTAATAACAGAACGGTCGAGCAACATCATTTGTTCATTATTAGTGTTGTACCAGCCTCTTTTTGCTTCGATATCCGTTTCTTTATCATAAACAATATGCGTTTGACAAATCAGATTGGCCACGCTTGTTTTGGTGTTGTACCTGAGCGAGTCGGTGTCTAATGTAAACTTATCATTGACCAAATGTACTGTATTACGAAACAATGCGGCATTGGTCGCCGTTGAATATTGTCCCCAGATTGAAGTCAGCGTATTTTCCGGATCCACAATTTTTCCTCCGGTATAATAATATGCAAAATTTGTATTCCTGTCGAAATTCAGACTGTCGGTCGTAAGCGTGGTTTTTCTGTTTTCCAATCGTACATTTCTTCGTATGCGGGCCAATTTCAAATTTCCATCGTAATAAAGCAAATCGCCGTATACAAACAAAGTATCGCCCTGCACAATGCGAACATTACTAAACGCATCCAACGAATTGGCTTTCTGGTAAAAATAGGCGCTATCGCAGTACAACATGGCATTGTCGTGTCTGAATCGCACATTTCCTCTTAATATCTGAATGTCAGGATTTAAATTCGGGTCAGACATCCATGTTTCGGCATTTTCAAGATACACAAGGGTAGCATTTCTGTTTTCGAGCGGATTGACGATGGGTGCAAGTGAACCGGGTTTGCCGGCTACAATCGATTTTGCTTTTTTTTGTTTCGCTCCCTTCTTTGTATTTTCCTTCGACAGTGGATTCTGGCTTTGCAAAATCTGATTTCGCAATTGGCGGTGACGAATTTGCGCTTGCAAAGACCCGATAAACAAACAGAACACACCAAATAATATGATGTGCCTGATTGTATTTGAGATTTTTATATTCTGTTTTTTATTAATATTCATTTGCAAACCTAACTTAAATTTTCTCTTCGGTGAGATTTATGGTTTGTTATTTTTTTATCCAGCCCGAATATTCGAACTTACAGTTTTGCCAGGCTGGATCTATGCTGATATAGGTTTCTTTTTGTTTGCGTACAATCCAGTTTTTAAGGAATTTCTCCTTTTCCTGATTTTCATAAAATGATTTAAGCATTTGATAATCGTCGGTCAGATTTGCTTTGTGGTTTTCTGTTTTTGATTTGACCTTTACTACGGCTACCACTTCTTTGTTAGTTGTGGAACTGATCATTGTAAATGGTTTCGAAATTTCTCCCACGCCCATACCATAAACTACTTTTGCAACTTCTTGCGGCAAATCCTGATACTCAAATTTTGAAGTTCCTGATTTTTCATTCAGCATCAACCCTGCATTCATGGCGGTGTTTTTATCTTGCGAAAAATAAATTACGGCCTGTTCGAATGTCATTTTATTGGTACGAATCAATTCGGTAATGGAATCAAGTTTATGAATTCCGTTACTCTTATCAGTGAGCGATATACGCGGTTTGAGCAATATATGACGACAATTGATGCGGTCGCCACGTTTTTCGATCAATTGAATGATATGATAACCAAATTCTGTTTGCACAATGCGCGAAACCTTTTTCGGATCAGTCAGATTAAAGGCAACCGCTGCAAATTCAGGAACAAACTGTCCTCGCCCTCTGAAATCCAGTTCACCACCTCGTTTGGCACTTTCTGTGTCTTCGGAATAAAGCCTGGCTAACAACGAAAAATCCATAGTTCCACTGTTGGCTCTTTCGGTATAATCTCTCAATCGTTCCTTGATGCGATTCGATTCTTCGATAGGAACCGGAGGTTCGAAACTGATGATTTGCAATTCGGTCTGAGCCGGTACGGTTGGAATGCTGTCTTTTGCAATATTATTGTAGAAACGACGAACTTCGGCCGGAGTCGATTTGATATTCCCAATCAGTTTTTGTTGCATTTGCTGAATGGTTTGTTGATTACGAACCATGTCGCGTAGTTTCTCACGCAATTCGGGAGTCCCCATTTTGAAATATTCTTCCATTTTCTCTTTCGAGCCAATTTGCGCGATGTAATAGTTCAACTGTCTTTCAACTTCGCCATTTACATTGCCT
>JAKLIM010000332.1 GCA_022709605.1 Bacteroidota bacterium
TTTCCCGATAACGGTGTCCTATCGGTGTTTTAGCCGTTAAGATGTCAAGTTTTTTGCGTCATTTACCTGACAAATTGCCGATCACTTTCTTTTGCATACCCCCAGGGGAGGGTTAATAGTGCCGGAATAGTATCTGGCGTACATTCCCCGATGTTTTTTGTCACAAATATATGCTAAATTTGTGACAGATTATACCTTATAGGGTACGATATGTATTGATTTTAGCATAATTATACCCGAAGGGGTGTTGATTTAACACTTTTTAACTTTTATGCGTGATAAAAGCCATTATCTTTGTGGAATAAATTGAAAATATGGACACAACCATTCACATAACCCCGAACAAAGACCTGAAAGCCCACATTGAGAGTGTTGACTGTCCCTGCCACCCAAAGGTAGAGATGGTTTATAACGCCGTCATCGAGGAATGGTCGTCTGTGGTCATACATAACTCCTACGATGGCAGAGAGGTGATAGAGAAATTGCAGGTTCTTAGTGTTGAACAGTTAAGCTAAAAAACTCTTTTAACAATTTTTAACATTCCCTATTAAACAAAACCGTTATCTTTGTCGTGTTTGTTTTCATGTTTGTTTGGTGTCGGTGTAGCTCGGTTGGTTAGAGCGATTGTCCGCTTAATTGGTTTGGTAAACCTCCTGCTTCGGCAGGGCAACAGTAGGTCGGAGGTTCGAGTCCTTCCACTGGCACAAAAGTAAAATAGTTCTTAAAATTAAATATTATGAGTGAAGAAAATGCAACCTACAATGTTCCAATAAAGATAGTGTCGGAGTGTCCGATGAAAAGGTACTTTTTGATAACAGTATGTATGGACAACGGTGGATTTAATGATTTTACGATGGTAACAGACGGGGTATTCCCCGCTAAAAAAGATATTATGGTTGTATTGGGTGGTTCTGAATTTGGGACATACAGCATCATCAATATCTTTGAATTTCACAACGAAGCAGATTACAACAATTTTCTAAATATAGTATAAACCAAAAACCAAATTAAATTTTATGGAAGAAAAAAACGAAACCAACGAACAGGAAAAAGTAATGGCTGAACAAAGGCGTATGGCATCAGAGGGCAAACGTGGTCATTGTATTGACATGGCAATCAGGGTAAGCAAACCCGAAGATGATGCCGAACAGGTGCTTGAAAAGGCAAAGAAGTTTTACGACTTCATCGAAAACGGATAAACAATCACAGCGAAAATGGGAAAAGGCAATCTAATCGGTTGCCTTTTTTTATTAAAAATTTGTTTATTAACAAATAATTAATTATCTTTGTCTTAATTATTAATTTGTTAACTAAAACCAAAATAAAATGACAACTATTCTCTTAACAGCACGTTCCAAAAATGGCGTGAACCTCGACAGCGCAACACCGAAAATCTTTGTCGTAGACAGGATGGGTACGGTGCAAGCCAACTTAAACACAAACTCCTCACAGTCTGTAACCGAAGCCGGAGATACGGCAAATCAAATGTCCCTGTGGGCTATTTACGGCACAGGACAAAAACTCTACTGGTCGTTGACCAACGTAAGTACCACCCGTACAGTAAAAATCTTTGCCGACCAATACCACAACAGACTTGTTGCTATCGGTAGCGGCCCGGATGGTGTTATCCATTGTACACCTGTAAATCAATCCGGTATATCCGTAACGGTAACGGTGGCTTATTCAGCCGACGACGCTGATGCGGCAAACACGGTTCAGTTGACCAACTGGGATGCTATGGATGACCAACAGTTAAACGGTACTTCACAGTTTGACTACACAGAAACCAACGGTGCTATCAGCAAATACACCGTTGATGAAACCTATGCAACCATTCAGGCAACTATCGCAGCAGCCACAAGCACAGTAACCGAAATTAGTGGAACCCTGTCAACTGCCGACATTACCACGCTTAATGCTACTCCTGTCGCAGCTATCGCAACTCCTGGTGCTGGTTATGCCATTCAGATTCTTGGTGGTGCTATCAGTTATAACTATGACACAGCCGCTTTCTCTGTAAACACAACCGTTGATTTGGTTAACACAACTACCGGAACTATCGTTGCTAACGCAGCCACAGCAGTAGCTGGAACAGCCGACAAGGTAACACGTTTTATGCCTGTTGCTGGCCTTGTAATTGCTAACGAAGGTATCTCTCTGAAAATGAATACGGGCGACCCAACCGCTGGTGCTGGCGCAGCTGGAACCTGTACATACACGATTATCTACACTACCTACGCTATCTAAGATAGCCGATTGATTACATTCTATGGTTGGGGGCTTAAAACACCCCCGACCTTTATTTAAAAAATTCTTAATTAAAATTATATGGAAAAGTTTAAATTAGCAAAATATATTCACTCGGAACAGGCAATATTTAATCTTGCCATGAAAGAACTCCCGATGGAATATGCAAAGGCGTTAAACGTGTTTTTACAAGACGTTATGCCACAGGTAAACGAGTTCAAAGATTTTAACGAAAAGATTATAAAGGAAAAGTACGGTGTTGAAAAAGACGGTATGTGGACTATTAAAGAGGATATGATTGGTGAGTTCAATGAAACGATAAGACCGTTGCTTGAAAAAGACCTTGTAGTTGATGTGCCACAGCTCTCTTTTGAAAAACTGGCAAATATGGGTTGTACAATATCGGCTAACGACCTGGTAAGACTTGAAAACTTCTTAATATATTCATAATGGAAACAAAACTCATAGTTCAAAACGGCGTTGACGTTGATCCGCTATACAAAAACAAAATACTGCTTTCAAACTACTACATTGGCAAACCGCTAATAACTAACGCTTCGGCGGCTATTAATACGGGTGGTCAACTTGTGGCTGGCGACTACTTCTATAAAGTAGTGGCACTATGCGATACCTTTGTTGATTTACAGGGTGATGGTGCTTCACAGTTAAGTGGGTTGAACATTGATATTATGGCAACCACAGCAATAACGCTAAGGTGGGAGTTGACCAATAGTGGCACAACGAGAAAGTTTGAACTATTTGTTGGTAACTACAAGGTGGCAACTGGAAGCCGTACAGGTAACGGTGTGTTAACATTTAACGAAGTCAATAATAGTGGTATAAATGGAACTGTAAATGTAACTTATACCGCACAGGATGTTGATAGTGGAAACATTATTAATCTTTATAGAAACACCGTTATAGAAAGCGATGAAGTAACCGATACCGCAGCCGGTTCTGATTTGGAAATGAAGCTTGGCTGGGATGCAATACTTGGTAATGTAACAAGCCTGTTATTATACAGGGGTTCGCTAACGGGTGTCTATGATGGGTATTTTGTATTATCTCCAACCGATGTGGCTTTTACCGATGATGGCACACGGTCATTTGACTTTGACACCGCCATTGACACTACAAAGCAGATTGTTGTTGAAAGACAGTTCTTGCCGGAGGGTTATATAGCTGGCGTATGGCATCCTTGCTCAAACAGGATTGCTTGGCGTTTTGCTGGCGACCATTCTACGAACTATATCAACTGTAATGTGGTAATTAACAAACCTACTTGGATAGGCACTACTGAACCTCATAATATCTATGCTTATAATGAATTTATGAGTTGGTTATAGCAACCCCATAAATAGCATTTATGGGCTGACGTATATACGTTTCGCAAAAAGCCAGACATTGCCTGGCTTTTTCATTTGCGTATCTTTATGAAATTCGTAAGGTGTTGCAAATTAAAACTATTCATCAATGTTTATCCTAAACCCGCATTTAGGGCAGACCAACTCTTTGTTTATTTTATCAACTTTCCAATCTTTAGCCACACCGCTAAACCCACAGATAGAACATTGATAGACTTCTTGCTCACAACTACGTAGTTTCTCTTTTACGTGGCTATTATGCGTATTGTCGCCAATTTGACCGTGAAATTTCATATTAATCATTGCGTTCCTTAATATCCATAATTTGTTTTTCCAATAACAGGACACCGCATTTCAGACACTTGCTACCGTTTTTCATCCAATACCCATACGATAGGTCGTGGTCGCAGATTTCTCTTTTAGTATAATCAACAAATTGTTTGCAGTTAATACAGGGTTCTGTTAAAGAACAATTAAACTCAATATTATACGGGCATTTAAAAAGTTTATTCATAATTTGTGTTTTTAATATTGCAAATTTACAACGCAATAATTATTATGACTGTTAAAATTTGTTAAATTTCAGAATTATAGTTATCTTTGTACTATAAAATTACACGAAATGCAAATGTTCTCACCGATGGGGTTAATACTCCC
>JAKLIM010000333.1 GCA_022709605.1 Bacteroidota bacterium
CATCCTGCACTTAACTAGCTGTATATCCAATTAATTAAAATAAAAAATCATGAAAACCAACAAAACAATATACTGTGGCTTGCTAATTTTTACAGCCTTTTTTTCGGCATGCAACACCAATGAAGATATAGTTATAAATGTGAATAATGGCGATTTTACAACTATTCTCCCAAGCCCATCAATAACAACTAACAATACAAGTTTAACGGCACAGAAAACAACTCAACTGATTTTTAAAGGAAAATTGTCAACAGTTTTAGGTTATCAATCGGAATCAATTTTGGGACCGACAATACTAGTTAATTCGGGCGATAGCTTGAAGGTTCAACTTAAAAATGATTTGACCGAACCAACAAATATTCATTGGCACGGATTAATTGTACCTGCTAATATGGATGGACATCCCGAAGATGTGGTTCAACCGGGAGCTTCTTTTGATTATAAGTTTAAAGTAGCTCAAAGAGGTGGTTTATACTGGTATCATCCGCACCCGGATGGGTATACCGCAAAGCAAGCTTACTTGGGGCTTGCTGGTGCAATAATTGTGCGTGATACCGAAGATGATAAATTAAATTTGCCATCAGGTGAATTTGAAGTGCCATTGGTTATACAAGATAAGCGTATAAATACAGATTATTCGCTCAATTACTCACCAACAATGAATGATGTAATGACCGGATATATGGGACAATATATTACTGTAAATGGAGTTCACGCCCCATACAAAGGGGTTAAAACAACAACTTATCGTTTCAGGGTTTTGAATGGTTCAAATAGCAGAATTTACAATCTCGGGTTTAGCAACGGGGTATCGTTTAAAGTAATAGGTTCGGATGGTGGATTGCTGGAAACGGCAGAAACTGTTTCCACGCTTCTACTTGCACCCGGTGAGCGTGCTGATATATTAATAGACTTTTCTTCATATAATATTGGAACAGAGTTATTCTTAATAAATAATACGTTCACGGGAGCTTCAACACAGGGTAAACAAAAGTTCAACATCCTGAAGTTTGTAGTAGAAACGAAAATGACTACTGACTATGTTACACCAACTTTGCTATCATCAATCGATAAAATAGCGTCAAGTACGGCATCAAAAACACGTACGTTTCGCATTTCGGAAATGAGTATGAGTGGTATGGGAAATATGGGTAATATGGGAGGAATGACAATGACAGGTATGCACCAAATAAACAATAAAGTGTACGACAAGAACAGGATTGATGAAGTTGTTACAGCGGGAAGTACCGAAATATGGGTATTTGACAATTCAGCAGGTGCGGAACCTCACCCGATGCATATTCATGGTGTACAATTTCAGGTATTAGACCGTACAGGTGGTAGAGGCAAACTCATTTCAAGTGAGAAGGGCTGGAAAGACACTATTCTGTTATTACCAGGCGAAAAAGTACGTGTAATAATGACATTCAGCGAATATAAAGGGGTGTTTATGTTGCACTGTCATAATCTGGAACACGAGGACGATGGTATGATGTTACAATTTGAAGTTAAATAACAAATCAAAAAAATGGTATTATGTTCAATAAACTTGTGCATTATTTTCTATATCATAGATTAATAACATTTATTTTTCTGATTGTTGTTCTGGTTTTGGGGATTTCGTTTGCGCCTTTTAATTGGAAAACGGGGCTGATTCCGCGTGACCCTGTTCCCGTTGATGCAATTCCTGATATTGGAGACAATCAGCAAATAGTGGCTACTGAGTGGATGGGTCGCTCGCCCAAGGATATTCAAGACCAAATCAGTTATCCGCTTACATCAGCTTTGCTGGGTATTCCCGGAGTGAAAACGATTCGAAGCACTTCAATGTTTGGTATGTCGTTTATCTACATTATTTTCAAAGATAACGTGGAGTTTTACTGGAGTCGGTCGCGCATATTGGAGAAACTCAATTCGTTGCCACAAGGAACTTTGCCGGAAGGTATACAACCAACATTAGGGCCTGATGCAACAGCACTTGGTCAAATATTCTGGTACACGCTCGAAGGTCGTGACCCCAAAACAGGCAAACCTAGTGGAGGATGGAATCCACAAGAATTACGCACTTTACAGGATTTTTATGTAAAATACAGTCTATCGGCAGCCGAAGGTGTTTCGGAAGTTGCATCGGTAGGTGGATTTATCAAAGAGTATCAGGTCGATGTGCAACCGGAAGCATTAAAAGCGTATGGTGTGACGGTGATGGATGTGATGAATGCGGTAAAGAAAAGCAATCTGGATATTGGTGCAGAAACCATTGAACTGAATAATGCAGAATATATTATCAGGGGATTGGGCTATGTAAAAAGTATTGAGGACTTGGAAAATTCGGTAGTGTCGGTACGCAACAATACACCGGTTCGGATAAAGGATATAGCTCGTACTTCGTTTGGTCCAGCTACACGGCGTGGTGGTTTGGATAAAGCAGGAAGTGAAGCAGTTGGCGCAGTGGTTGTGGCTCGCTATGGTTCGAACCCAATGGAGGTAATCAACAACGTAAAAGCTAAAATCAAAGAAATAGAAGCGGGATTACCTCAGAAAACATTGCCTGATGGTTCGGTTTCTAAAGTAACTGTAGTTCCATTTTACGACCGCACAGGACTGATAAAGGAAACCATCGGCACATTGGAATCCGCATTGACGCATGAGATTATTATTAGTATTATCGTAATTATTGTATTGGTTTTAAATTTAAAATCATCGATTATTGTTGCTGGGCTTTTACCTTTGGGCGTATTAATGACATTTGTATTGATGCGTTTCTTTGGCGTTGATGCTAATATTGTTGCTTTATCGGGTATAGCCATTGCTATTGGTGTAATGGTAGATATTGGCATTGTGGATGTGGAGAATATTCTGCGACATTTGGAAATGCCTGAAAACAAAGGTGTCCGGGGTAAAGAACTTATGAAAGTGATTTACGACGCTACAACAGAAGTTCGTGCAGCAGTGGTTACTTCCATAGCCACCACAATTGTGAGTTTTTTGCCTGTATTTGCCATGGAAGCTGCCGAAGGAAAAATGTTTCATCCGCTGGCATTTACCAAAACCTTTGCACTAATCTCCGCTTTTGTGTTGGGTATTGTTGTGTTACCAACATTGGTGCATATTCTTTTCGATATACGGATTGACACCAAGAAAATCAGACGTATTCTGAATGGAGGTTTGATATTGGCAGGAATTTGTATTGTTGCCATTTGGCAAATAGTACCTGCATTGGCATTGGTAGCTGTTGGGGTAAATAATTTATACGCTTTTAAATGGTCGGACAAACGAAAAGAATATCCGAATTATATCAATATTGCTATTACAGTACTTGTTGCGCTTTATTATTTAACTGTTGAATGGTTACCTCTGGGAGCGCATAATGGCACAATCATCAATTTCTTGTTTGTTGCAGGTATTGTAACCGTAATTTTGGCAGCACTGATGAGTATGGTTCATTTTTACGAACCTATACTTCGTTGGGCATTGCTCAACAAATGGAAGTTTCTGTTACTACCAGCATTTACTTTGATATTTGGATTTGTAGTATGGCAGGGATTTGATAAAACTTTTGGATTGGTTGCACAAGGATTCGATAAAATTGGATGGCATGCTCCCGCCAAAGCATTTCCGGGAATTGGAAAAGAATTTATGCCTTCGTTGAATGAGGGTTCTTTTCTGCTGATGCCTACCAGTATGCCTCATTCAAGCATTGAGAAAAATCTGCAATATATAAAAACGCTCGACAGACGTTTGACAGCCATTCCTGAAGTAGAAGTAGCAGTGGGGAAATGGGGACGTGTTAATTCTTCGTTAGACCCCGCTCCAGTTCAAATGTTTGAAAATACCATTAATTACAGGTCGGAGTATTTGTTGGACGAAAACGGACATCGAATGCGATTCAAAACGAATAGCGATGGTGAATATTTGTTGAAGAATGGAAAAACCTTTCGACCTGACAAAGATGAATTTCGTGCAATTCCTGCTGATAGCTTGATACATAGCGATAATGGAGAGTATTTTCGTCAGTGGCGACCAAAAATTAAGAAACCAACTGATATATGGAACGAAATAGTGAAAGTTACCAATATCCCCGGACTGACATCTGCACCTAAATTGCAGCCTATCGAAACACGGTTGGTTATGCTTTCGACAGGAATGCGTGCGCCTATGGGTTTAAAAGTGTACGGGCCAGACTTGGAGTCGATAGAAAAAGCAGGGTTGCAGTTTGAAAAAGCATTGAAAGAGGTTCATTCGGTAAAAGCAAACTCTGTATTTTAC
>JAKLIM010000334.1 GCA_022709605.1 Bacteroidota bacterium
GATGGTTTGACCCTGAAAATCTATTTTCGTAGCAACTTTCAGGCTTGTTTTATCTTCCGACCAGGTAGCAACAGATTTCTTTTCGGTATCCATCATACCCATATTTACACATTCTTTACCATCAAGTGTTAATTTGTCGGTATTTGTCATTTCCTGATCTTGCCAAACAGTATGACTTTCAATACTCAATGCATTTTCACCTTGAACCATCACAATTTCTTTAGGTGCAAAAGTGCGTTCACCCAATTTGCTTTTTTCATTGTTAAGACTCCATGAACCTGAAAAATTGGTTTGGGCAAATGCAAGATTAACAAGCATAACTGCCGCAAAAATCAAAATAATTTTTTTCATTTTTATAATATTAAATTTGCAAATATAATGTATTAATAAATCCATTTTAAAGCAATAAAATTGGTTCATCCCTGAAATCGGCACTTAAAAATCTGGTAATATGAAATTCGAATGACATATTATAAAGAAGAATTCAGGCATCTTGTTAAGGTAAGCAAAACTTAAAATCATGAATTACAGACAAATATACTCAATTCTAAATTTCAGTATTTAGTTTAATGAAAGACAGAATGCGAAAATAATAAAAATAAATGTATTTAAACATATTGTTTCTAAATATTTGCCATTTAGGTTTAATTAAAAGTCATTGCAACTATTCAGAACTAAGCTATTATGGTAATAATTTGATTTTCAGTTCAACAAGTAGAACTGAAAAACTACCTATGTAATATTTTTGGTTTAGAATTTTTTAAAGTAAAGTTGGTACAACAAATAGATGAACTGTTTCTGAAATTTGTACATTCGGGTATTTAATTGTAAAATTGTACCGTAATATTCTATATTTCACATTTATGCAAGCAGCCAATGTTTTTCGCGAGGTAACACCGCTTTCAGCCGAAGATTGTTTTGTGATTATCAATCGCACCAAAACTGAATTTTCGTATCCGGTACATGTTCATCCTGAATATGAGCTTAATTTTATTGAAAATGCAAAAGGTGCTCAAAGGGTAGTTGGAGACTCGATTGAGGAAATTGATGACCTGGAACTTTGCCTGATTGGAAATGAAAAACTGGAACATGCTTGGATGAACAGCAACTGTAAATCCTGCGAAATTCACGAAATTACCATACAATTTCACAAAGACCTTTTCCTCGAAAGTTTGCTTAATAAACGCCAGTTTCATTCAGTGGCGGTAATGCTCGAAAATGCAAAGAAAGGCATGGTGTTTTCGCGCGATGTGATCGTGCGGGTTAAAGAAAAACTGAATACACTTAGCAATAAAGAAAATGGTTTTTATTCAGTTATCGAACTTCTGAGCATTCTACACGAGCTATCAGTGGATGAAAATTCACGCATTTTGTGTACCAGCACTTTTGTTAACCAGGACGATTCGTCGGAAAGCCGGAGAATTCAAAAGGTGATAAATTATTTACACGAGAATTACCAAAAAGAAATTCGGTTGATCGATGTGGCCAAACACGTAAACATGTCCGAAGTTTCGTTCAGCCGGTTTATGAAAAAACGCACCGGCAAAAACTACATCGAATATCTCAACGACCTACGGTTAGGCATTGCTTCACGGCATTTAGTAGATACAACTAAAACCATAGCCGAAATAAGTTACGAGTGCGGTTTCAATAACCTGTCGAACTTTAACCGAATTTTCAAAAAGCGGAAAGGCGTTACTCCCAAAGAGTTTCGGGAGAATTATTCCAAAATGAGGGTGCTGATATAGAAATCAGAACCTCGCTCCTACCCTTACATCTACAAACTGAAAGTGCATTCTTTTGTCATCCTCAAGTTTCGGATAAGAGGTGTAACTATATTGGATTTTTGCAAAATACTTTAATCGGGTATTGGTGTTTAAGTTGGTGCCCAGTTCAAATTGTGTTTGATGCCCCATGACACCACCGTCAGTTCCCTTTATTTTGAGGGTATTCAGCAAAAGGCCGTAACCCAGAAATGGTGTAAATAGCTTATTTTTAGTCAGTTCATGACGAATTGTCCAACCGTAATTTAACATCGAAACTCTTTTCGACTCATTATTATCCGGTAACATGATGGTGTAACCCATAGGAACTGACAAAAAAATGCCGGGCTTCTTTCCATTCAATCCCCCAAGTTGCCATGCGTAGTCAAACAAAAAACCGTAACCATTTGTTGCACTATTTCCACCAAGCACATTAGAGTGGTCAACTATGGGCAGCACATATCTGTAACCGCCTTCGAAGCTGATTTGCTTGGGTGCTTTGTAAATTATTTTTTCTTGTGCTGAAAGTGTAGAAGAAAGTAAGAATATTGAAATGATTAGAAAAGAGTAGAAAATATTTTTTCTCATGATTGACTTTTTTTTTTGAATTTAGCAATGTTTATAAACTGTATTATTTAAAAAAAAGTTCGTTGAAACAAAATTCAACAAACTTTTTTATTTTCAAAAATACCTCATTTAAGCCAGAAATCGGCTACTACTACATTTTTATTTAGTTTTTTTATCAGCTTTAAATTTTAATTTTCCTTCAGGAGTCATTTTTTCACATGCATATTGAAAAATTAATCTAGAGGAGATATTTTTCCACTCCAGTAAAAATTCTTCGGTTTTTTCAGGTTGAATTTTCCATGCTTCGCGCAGAAACCAACCTACGCCCTGATGTACTTCACGCTCATTATCAGTCATTAAAGGGCGAATAAAATCGAGATATTGCTCTACTTCTTTTTCTTTCTTTATTATTTTGATAAAAGAAACAGGCACACACCGCCGCTGAAATTTATAGGGTGAAATCAACCAACTATTAAAAACTTCTGGTTTAACAATTCCTTTGAGAATAAAATCGGGTAACAAATTCATTCCCAGAATATCAGCATGAGCCCAGTTATGAATTCCCTTCGAAAAAAGTCCGGCAATAGCATCAAAAGTTTCTGCATTCCATTGTTTTGATAATTTACCGATAAAAGAAATTCCGAAAGCAACTTCTTCAAATTTTCCAAAAATAAGTTTTTCCGATAAAGCTTCAAGAACTACTTCCAATGTTAAACCTTTATTAAGCAATTCTGCCGTTTTATCATTCATTTGCTGGGTATCCAAACCATAAGCATTGTGTACTTCCTTGAAATATCGTTGATATTTCAGAATGTTCGCTTCGTTTACATTTGCCTGACAATAAGCAAGTAAATCATTGTACAATTCGGTTGATGTCATTTTTTTTGCTGTAAAATTTGTTTTTTAGTAAATAGAAATTAGAAAATAGAAAATTAGAAAATAGAAAATTAGAAAATTAAGAAAATCCATTTCTCCATTTCTCAATTTCTCCATTTCTCCATTTTTCCATTTTTCCATTTTTCCATTTCTCAATTTTTCCATTTCTCAATTTCTCAATTTCTCAATTTCTCCATTTCTCATTTTTCCATTTTTCCATTTCTATATTTTCCCAAAATCATTATAATATCTGCACCATTCCTTCAGTCCGCACTCACCGCATTTGGGTTTGCGCGCCTGACAAATGTACCTGCCATGTAAAATTAACCAGTGATGCGCTTTGGGGATCAATTCCGGTGGAAAATATTTAATAAGTTCAAGTTCGGTCTGCAAAGGATTTTTCGAATTTGTAGTGAGACCTAATCGCTCCGAAATTCTGAAAACATGTGTATCCACAGCCATGGCAGGCTTATTGAATATTACCGAAGCCACTACATTTGCCGTTTTACGACCAACTCCGGGTAGTTTCTGAAGTTCTTCAACATCGTCGGGAACAATTCCATCAAAGTCGTTGATTAGTTTTTGAGCCATGCCTACCAGATGTTTTGCCTTGTTGTTGGGATATGAAATTGAGCGGATTACCTCAAATACAACTTCGGGCGACGAGGCTGCTAAAACTTCGGCTGTTGGAAATACGGAGTAGAAATGTGGAGTTACCATATTTACACGTTTGTCGGTACATTGCGCCGACAGAATTACCGCTACTAATAACTCATAAGGATTGGCGTGATGCAATTCAGTTTCGGCAACAGGCATATTTACAGTAAACCAATCGATTATATATTTGTATCTTTGTTTGATGGTCATATTTTTTAGTATAAATTGATGAAAAAAAGTTTCAGAATAATTAACATTTAACGAAAAAACCGGAATAAAAAGAGATTTAAACTTGTTCAAATTATAATTCAAATTTCTTTCGCAAATTTAAAGTAAAAAATAGATTTTTAGCTTGTCTTTTTTTGCTATTTTTGC
>JAKLIM010000335.1 GCA_022709605.1 Bacteroidota bacterium
GTATGCGTGAATTATCGCGCACAAAATCAATGAGGCCTTTTCCACCACGCGGAATTATAACATCAACAAATCCTACAGCATTCATGAGTTCTGAAGTAGCTTCGCGACCAGCCGGAAGTAAGATAACAATATTTGTATCTAAGCCAAATCGGTCTAGAACTGATTGAATAACCTTAACAATGGCCTGATTTGAATGGTGAGCATCCGTTCCTCCTTTTAGTATGCAGGCATTACCCGATTTCAGGCAAAGTGAAAACACATCGAAACTTACGTTGGGGCGTGCTTCGTAAATAATCCCGACAACTCCGAAAGGCACAGTTATTTTTGAAATTTTAATTCCGTTTGGTCGTTCGGTTTGCATTAATAATTTTCCGAGAGGCGATGGTAAAGTCGCTACATTTCGTATGTCATTTGCAATGCCTATTAATCGTTCATTAGTTAATAAAAGCCTGTCATACATTGGATTGGTATTTTCCATTGCCGCTAAATCCAGCGCATTTGCACTCAAAATCTCATCGGATTTAATTAGAGTTTCGTCGGCCAACGCTATTAAAACCTCATTAATTTTATCGGAATGTACCAGATTCAACATTCTTGATGCATTTGCAGTTGCATTTTTCCAATCGAAATTAGTCATTTTCATAAGTTATTAATATTCAATTAATAAGAAATTTAGAAATCATGTTTTGGATAAATTACGCCACATTCTTTGCGTATGGTTTCCATTGTTTGTGCCAGGAGTAAACTGTCGTTCAAACTCCATTCTGTGCTTTGTATTTTGCCGGATAAAATGCATTGAGCAACCTCTTCAGCCTCATATTCGTAACCATTGCATTTGGCTTTGAAAGGGTAGGAGTGTTCATTTCCATCATTTAAAATGACTTTTACATTTCCGGGCCAAAACCATAAATGTTCGAGAAGAATTTTACCCTTACTTCCATGAATTTCGGCAACAACATATGGCTGGCTCACCATGAAAGAGGAGTGCATAACCGATAAAATGTTGTCCTTCCTGAAACTGTAACAGCTGGTATTGTCGCCGCCCTGATTGCTCAAAATCGAATTTGCTGCAATACTATCGGGTTTTCCGAACAAATACAACGAGAGAAAAATATTGTAAATACCGATATCAAGAATCGTTCCTCCACAAAGATCGATATTGAAATGACGGTGCTCGGGACCATTATTCGATTGTATGCAAAAAGAAGCAGTCAGCAAACTAACTTTGCCAATTTCTCCGGATTCAATAAGTTCTTTGGTTTTCATAATGTTGGGTAAAAACCTACTCCAGAGCGCTTCCATAAGAAAAAGATTCTTTTCCTGAGCTTTGTTTATCATTTGATTCACCTCGTTTGCATTAACACCAAGTGGCTTTTCGCACAACACATGTTTGTTGTTTTCAAGCGCTAATAATGTGTTTTCGAGATGCAAATTGTGTGGTGTAGCAATGTAAATTACATCAATTTCGGGATTACTCACTAATTCGGCATAACTTCCATAATAATGTGGAACGTCAAATTCCTCAGCAAAAATTTTGGCATTCACAATATCACGCGATCCGACAGCATACAATTCACAATTATTTGCTGCTTTAAGTGCTGTGGCAAAGGTTTTTGCAATTCTGCCAGTACTAAGAATTCCCCATTTTATCTGATGATTCATTACTTTTATTTTTTTAAACGAAGATATTGTTACAAATCGTCTATTACTTTGTCGATCAATAAATTACTTTGAAATTCAAATTCAGTTTTCAGATCATCAATAAAATAATCAATTCCCAAAGATTCAGGATTAAACATTGAATTTGAAGGATTTTTGAAATTAAAGGAATTCTCACCTTTTTTTATTTCACCATTTTTATCAACAAATTGATATTTAAATTTTAATTGTTGATTCTCAGGATAAATTTTCTCAAACGTATAATAGATTCCAAATCCCGAAAAATAGGGAATAAAAATATATGATCCCTGATTTGAGTAGTTAAAGGTTGAAGGTATAGATGTTAGTTCAATAATTAATTTTTTGTCGTCCAGGTATTTTTCATAAGGAAAATCCACCATTTTTTTGCTTAAAACTTTGTTGAAAATATCGATAAAATAAAGATTTGTAAGTTTGCATTCATAAGCTTGTTTCCAACCCCAGTATACAATAAGTGGAATAACATACGATTTTTTTTTCTTAACCGAGTTTACGGAATTATTCAAAATCAAACTATCTGCTTTTAATTCCAGAAAGTCCGTTTTAACCAATACCGGAGCATTATTATTGACAGTTGCTTTGTTGTCGATGGTTTGTTTTATCGTATTTATCGAAACACAAGCTGTAAACAATATCGAAAGAAAAAAGATGATGATGGCAAGTTTAATCTTCATTTAAGTTGTTAAATTTAATTCAACGTAATTTGTAAAAAAGAATGAGAAACTCATTTTGCTCCTTTCCTGCACCATTTATTTTATTCTAAATACAAATAATCGCAATGGACTAATGGCTTTTGATTCTTTTTTCCTATTAACTCGCGTGCTTTTATGCTTTCGTACTGTGCTTTTCCAACTCCAAGCAATAAAGCGTTATGATCCATTATATTAACAATATCATCCTTTTCAAATTCCCCAACAATTTTGGTAACGCCAATTGGCAACAGACTCACCGCTTTTTCTCCGGTAAGTGCTTTTGCTGCATTTTCGTTTACATGTATTTCGCCTTTCGCAAATCCCTGACTGTGAGCAATCCATTTTTTTATGCTCGAAACATCACCTTCAGTAGCTACAAAACGGGTGCAAATGACATCGGTTTTTTTATCTGATAACTGAAGCAGAATATTCTCTTTTTTGCCGTTGGCAATGTAAACATCAATGCCCTGATCAGCAATTTTCCTTGCGATAGAAGTTTTAGTAAGCATTCCGCCCCGACCAAAAGTTGATTTTGTAGATTGGATGAAATCTGAAATATCATGGCCTTTTTCTATTTCACGTATCACTTTTGATTGTGGGTCAGCAGGAGAACCATCATAAATTCCATCAATATTACTCAGGATAATTAATGCTTCCATATCCATCATCGATGCTATTAAGCCAGAAAGTTCATCGTTATCGGTAAACATTAACTCAGTTACCGAAACTGTATCGTTCTCATTTACAATTGGAATTACTTTATTATCGAGCATTACCTGCATGCAATTGCGTTGATTCAGGTAATGGCGGCGACTGCCAAAATTTTCTTTCATGGTCAATACCTGACCAACTGTAATTCCGTGATCACGAAACAAATCCCAATAATGATTGATAAGTTTAGCCTGACCAACGGCTGAAAAAAGTTGACGCTGATCCACTACATCCATTTTTTTATGAAGTCCGAGAATACTTCTTCCCGAAGCCACAGCGCCTGAAGATATCATCACAATTTCAACCCCTTTTTTGTGCAAAGCAGCTATCTGATCCACCAAAGCCGACATTCTTGTAATGTCTAACGTGCCATCAGAACGTGTCAATACATTGCTGCCAATTTTTACAGCTATCTTTTTGAATCTAAGCGACATCGGTATATAATTTATTCATTTATTTAATTTTCAAACTTTCATTGTACAGACGTGGCATGCCGCGTCTCACCAACTTTTCAAAGACGTGTAATGCCATGTCTCTCGAACTTTTCAAAGACGTGGAATGCCTTGTCTCTGAACTTTTCAAAGACGTGGAATGCCTTGTCTCTGAACCTTTCAAAGACGTGGCATGCCGCGTCTCTACTTTTCCGAATAAACCAAATGCATTACGGTTGTTCCCACTGCATGCAACGTGTTCTTATCAATATTTTCCATCGTATCGTTTATTGTGTGCCAATATTCGCCAAAACCTTTGTCCGAATTTGGATTGTAATGAATAATATCAATGCATGGAATGCCTGTTATTTTGTTTACATACAAATGATCATCGGTTATCCCACCACATTTTTCAGCAATAAAATACTGATTAAAACCTAATTTCTGAGCTTTATCCCAAACCAGATTCACTATTGGAGCCGCATAATAGGTTGATATTTCTTCTTTATAAAAAGTGGCATTCGGAGCACCAACCATATCCAGTAAAATGCCAAATCGGGCGTTGTATTTTTCTTTATGAGGATTGCCTGACCAATATTGTGAGCCAAGGCACCACGAGTCCTCTGATTCGCCCTGGAAGTTTTGTGGTGGTCCATAATCTTCGGCATCAAAAAATACGATA
>JAKLIM010000336.1 GCA_022709605.1 Bacteroidota bacterium
GGGAATGAGCGGACCGGGTATTTTGCGACTTTCTGCTTGGGGAGCAAGGGAATTATTTGCTAAAAACTACCAATTTGTGTTGGAAGTCAATTGGTTGAATGATGCTACTTTGGAAGAAACCGAAAACCAGTTGAAAGAATTAAAATTAGAACATGCCAAAAAAGTAGTCAGTAAAAAATCGCCATTTGAATTTCCTAACCGCTTATGGGAAAGTTTGGTTTTAGCTTCTGAAATTTCTTTAGAAACCAAATGGGCTGATTTGACAAAAAAGCAGCTTCAACATTTAGCGTTACAACTCACGAATGGAAAGTTTCAAGTAAACGGGAAAAGTACGTTTAAAGAAGAATTTGTTACCGCCGGTGGTATTGATTTAAAAGAAATCAATTTTAAAACCATGAAAAGCAAAGTACTTCCAAAAGTATATTTTGCGGGAGAAATAGTCAACATCGATGCCATTACGGGTGGCTTTAATTTTCAAAATGCTTGGACGAGTGGATTTATGGTGAGTGAAAGTATTGGTAAATTCTAAGTGAAAACTAATAAATTCTAAATCTAAAGTATATAATTTGCTAAAAATCAATTACATTTGAATTACCAAAACCAAAATCAATGAAAACAAAATTACTCTCTACTATTTTCTTTTTATGCTTCGTGAATTTTTTTAGTTATTCACAAACTCAATTATCCGCTTGTGATACTGATTATAACGGTGTGGAAAACTTTGATTTAACTGCTGTTATTCCTCAATTATTGAATGGGCAAAATCCAACAGATTTTGCAATTTCATTTCATGTAAGTGTTACTAATGCTGAGGCAAACATTAACGCAATTCCAAATCCTTCGAATTATGTAAATTCTTCAAATCCGCAAATAATTTATGTGCGATTGCAAAATTTAAGCACTAGTAATTTTGAAATCGTTCCTTTGCAACTTAATGTCAATCCGGTTCCAAATATAGGAACAGAAGTAGCTACGGCTTGTGATGACAATAATGATGGTATTGCTCTTTTTGATTTGAGTCAAGCTGTTCAAATTATTTATGCCGCAAACAATGCCACTCCAAATACCATGTCCGTTACATTTTATTTAACGAGTAGTGATTTAGCAAATCAAGTTAATCCGTTGGGATATATTTTTGAAAATACTTCTCCCAATCAAGTAATTTATGTGCAAATTGAAAATTTAATTACCGGTTGCACTTGGAGTGGAGAATTCTTTTTATTTGTTCAAGATTGTTCTACTTCTTGTGTTGCTCCTACCAATTTGTCTACTACCAATAGTACAGAAACAACTGCAGTATTAGGTTGGACTAATGCAACTAATGCAACTGCTTATGAAATTTTTGTAGTTCCGACAGGTTCTTCGGCACCCGATGCTAATTCGCAAGGAATAATTGCAAATACAAATCCATATGTATTGGTTGGTTTAACTTGTAACACTTCCTATACCTATTATGTAAAAGCATATTGCAACAACCAAACCGTTTCGGAATGGTCTGCTGGCAATACGTTTATGACAACGGAATGTGGAAACACCAATATTCCTTATGTGACGGTTAACACCAATTCGTTTTCGACAGAACAACTATTAAACAATGTGATTCTGAATTCAAGTTGTGGGTTAATTTCCAATGTGATTACGCAAGGGCAATGTGGTGTGGGCTATTTTAATGGAAACCAAACTAATTTCCCTTTTGAACAAGGAATGGTTATTCGAAGTGGACAAGCTAATTTTACAGAAGGTTTTTATAGTAGTGGCACGAGTTCTTCCACTTGCTCACAGTTTACAGACCCTGATTTAACGGCAATTTTACAAGCTTCGGGCCAAACTGGGAGTGTTAATGATGTGACTTCGGTTAAATTCAATATTGTACCGACTGGAAATATTTTAAGTTTTAATTTCATTTTTGCGTCTAATGAATACGGACAATATCAATGTCAGTTCTCGGATGTTTTTGGCTTTATATTAACCGATTTAACTACTGGACAATCGCAAAACATAGCTGTTGTGCCAGGAACAACAACCCCTATTTCGACGACTACAATTCGCGATAATATGTATAACATGAGTTGTGCATCTGTGAATCCACAGTTTTTTAGCACGTACAACATTAACAATCCGTTGAGTGTTGTAAATATGGCAGGTTATACGGTTCCAATGACGGCTATTGCTTCAGTAATTCCAAACCGTGAATACTCGTTGAAATTAGCCGTTGGCGATTTTGGAGATACAGCTTTTGATTCTGCTGTATTTATTGAAGGTGGAAGTTTAGCGTTGGGAAATCAATGTAGAAATAACATTCAGATGGTTGCCTTTTTAGATGCGAACAACAATGGTGTGAAAGATACTAGCGAGCCGAATTTCACCAACGGAAATCTAATCTATCAAGTGAACAACACGGGCGATACTACGACGGCTACGGCTTCTAATGGTGTGTTTTATCTTTTCCCAGAAAACGATACCGATAGTTATGATTTCACCTACGAAATTTATAGTGAGCTTGCGGGTTATTATGCCACTCCTATTTCGTTTGAAGACTTAGTGTATTCCAACACAAGCGACAATGTGTATTATATTCCGATTGTGAACACGACACCTTATAATGATGTGGCGGTTTCTATTGTGGGAACGAATCAACCGGCTGCAGGATTTACATATCAAAATAAAATTTATTATACCAACAATGGTATTGCTGCTGCCTCTGGCACGTTGACTTTTGAAAAAGATGCAGCTTTAACGGTTACAAGTATTTCAGTTGCAGGAACTATCAATACGCCAACTGGGTTTACGTATGATTACACCAATTTAATGCCAGCAGAAACGAGAATAATTACTGTGAGCATGAGTGTTCCGGTAATTCCGACAGTAACTATTGGTGATTTAGTAACGAATATGGCCTCTATTACTGCGACGACAGTTGATGCGAATATGAATAATAATTCGGCATCGTTGACACGTCCAATTGTGGCTTCGTATGATCCGAATGATAAGAATGAGGCTCATGGTAAAAACATTGAAATTGGTTCGTTTTCAAGTGATGATTATTTGTATTACACGATTCGTTTTCAAAATACAGGAACGACGAATGCCTCTTTTGTTCGCTTAGAAGATGTCTTGGATGCACAAGTTGACCCTGAAAGCTTACGCATGATTTCGGCTAGTCATCCGTATACGTTGGAACGCGTGAACAATGAATTGAAGTGGAAATTTGATAACATTCAGTTAGTTCCGAAGTTGGTGAACGAAAATGCAAGTATTGGTTTTGTACATTTTAAAATTAAACCGAATGCTGGTTATACTGTTGGAACTGTAATCCCAAACACTGCCGAGATTTATTTTGATTTTAATCCGGCAATCATTACCAATACATTTGAAACCGAATTTGTCGCCAGTTTAAGCACTGCTGATTTCACTTATTCTGATTTAGTTTTATTCCCGAATCCTGCTAAAGATTTAATTCAAATTCAATTGAAAAATGGTTCTGATGCTATTAAAGGAATAATTATTTATGACGTTTTAGGCAAGGAAGTTTATAGCAAACAAAACATGAGCATGGAACAAACGGCTATAGATATCTCTCGTTATACAAAAGGAGTTTATATAGTAGAAATAAGCACCGTCAATAATCAAAAAGTACTTCAGAAATTTGTAAAACAATAAACGAAAGTTACATTACTTTAAAAAGACCGGAAGATAATTACGGTCTTTTTTTATTTAAAACCAAGCATTTCGATATTCCCAAACTTTCACTAAAAACAAACCAAGAAAAATCATAGAAACCAAAAACTTCATAAATGTGGAAGCTAAAAAACCAATAAATGATCCTGTAGCGGCTTTAAATGCTTTTTTAGAATCTGTAGAATCGTTAATTAGTTCGCCCACAAATGCTCCCACAAATGGACCAATAATGAATCCGAGTGGAATGGGTGCTAAAATGCCAACCACTAACCCGATGTTAGTTCCCCAAATGCCGTATTTGCTTCCGCCAAATCGCTTGGTTCCTTTTGCAGGGATGATGTAATCCAGAATTCCAACGACAATGGCAATTACCAACGTAATTCCCAAAACTGTATAGCTCACAGGAACGGCTTTTGTTAAATACAATAACAGCAAACCCACCCAACTTATAGGCGGTCCAGGCAAAACAGGAAGGAAACTTCCAAGGACACCAACAATCATTAATACAAAACCTAATAAAAGAAGT
>JAKLIM010000337.1 GCA_022709605.1 Bacteroidota bacterium
TCTGACTTATATCTTCTGCTTTGTTCTGATAATTCTCCTTGAATATTTCCTTGCCTAAATCTTCGATGCTTCGCCGCGGATTCCAGTTTTCAGAATTTTCGACCCGATCTTCGGCAAATTGGGTAAGCCAGTTAAGCAATTGCCTGTTTTCTGTTTTCGATAAATCGAGAAACATATTATCCATTGATTGCTGCAGGATATTTTCATTGTCTAACTCCAGATTATAACCGCCCTGAACACCAATTTCGCGCGCAAAAGAGCGAATAATCTGCTGGAAAAATTTATCAATGGTACTGATGGAGAAAGAAGAATAATCGTGTAAAATATTAATCAGTATTTTTCGGGCACGAAGGTTTGTTTCCTCTACGCTCAATCCGAATTTTTTCATCAAGCCTTCCCGATAACCCGATTTTTCGCCCTGTGCCAACGCATGAAGTTCTTTCAGAATGCGTGATTTCATCTCATCGGTGGCTTTATTGGTAAACGTTACGGCCAGGATGCGCCGATGAACCCGCTCCCGTCGTGGGTCGAAAAGCAAGTGGATATAATCCTGAGTCAGCCGATACGTTTTACCCGAACCGGCAGAGGCGCGATAAATGTTGAGCATATTTGATTAATTCATTATTAGAACAAATAGAGAGCTAAAAAATAATAGCCGATACTATTTTGTTTCGGCTATTGTATTGTGATTAGAAAAAATACGTTGTATAAATATATTCCCGTGTTTATCAAGGTTATAAATAATATACCAATTGGTTTGTTTGCTACGCCGATATGTATGAACTTTTTCACCATAACGTTTATGTGAAGGATATTGAGTATTGAAATGAAATGATTTAGTGTCCAAAGAATCACAAACATCAATAATCTTATTATGATATTTAACAACATGGTTATATTCAAGTTGAATTTTACTCCAATACAGTAATCCATCAAATATATTCTTCAAGTCCAATCTGGCTGAATTGCTATAAAATACCATGCTTCCGGCAAATTTCGTCTAAATCTTTTTTTGATTCAACTCTAAATTCATCAGATGTCATATACCCTTCCGGTATTTTACCTGTAATAGCAGGATTTTCAAACTCAACACCCGAACGATAACGGCGCAAGTCATTCAATATCTTCTTTCCATTACGGGTATTATCATCGATTTTGATTGTGTGTATCATATATGTAGGTATTTAATATTCAATGCAAATATAATCAGTTTGGTTCAGTTCGAATGTCAAATATAGTGGTATTAGTCCTAATTATAAAACTTTCAGCCATTTAATATCACTTTTATCTAATTCAGCTTGCGAAATAAAATTGCCGACTATCAAGTCTTGTTCACTCATTCGAAGCATTTCAATCTGTTCGTCCGAAAGTTCATCTGCACTGTTCATATTTTTTTTTATGTTAGAACTTATTAATTCTCTTCATAAGTTCGCAAATCGAAACCAAACTTTTTTTCAAGATGACCCCAAAATTCTTCAATCCCAAATTCAATTGAAACAGCATCAAGTGGTATTTCATTAGTTTCGGGATAAGTAATTTTAACCACTTTTTTGTGCTTTTCCAATTCACGAACTATCTTACGTCCTGTTGGTGAACTGATATCTATTTTTGCTATTACATTCATGATATTTCACTTTATAATAATAATGCAAATATAATCACTTTGGTTCGGATTGTATATTAAATTATAGGGAATATATTCTATTGAAGTAAAAATATTTTTACCAATTCTTAAAAATCAATCTTTAAAAGAAAATCTTTAAGATGAACATGCTGAATGCTTTCATAATTTAAATCAGAACTTATTGATTATAAACAATAAAACAACAAATATTACATTTTTTATTGACTATAATCAATAAAAAATTATCTGATAACCTGCTTTCTCTTTTTCCCGCTATCATTTAAAATTTTACCCGTAACTTCTAGTGTTGGCCATCCATTATTGTCGAGGTAAACAGGTTTAATGTTGAGCAGAGATTTGCCCTCAGCCGAACGTGTATAGGCATGATAAACTATAAATGTGGTATCATTTTCGGTAAAAAAACCATTGTGTCCGCGACCGGGCTCGTCGTAATTTCCTTCAAGAAACAGCGTATAATGATTGTCAACCCAACTTTCACCTTTTTTGTTCAGATAAGGTCCTTCAATTTTTCGGGAGCGACCCATCACCACCTGATAAGTACTTTCAAGACCTGAACAGCATCTGCCCCGCGAAGCAAAAATGTAATACCAACCATCGGCTTTAATTACAAAAACTCCTTCGCCCAGCGTTGTGGTTAATGTATATAGTTTAGGCGATAGTTCATTGTTAAGTTTTCCGGTTTTTTTATTCAACTCAGTCAATCGTAACCCGGATTTATACGATCCATAAAACAACCAAACCCGGCCATTATCATCCACAAAAGTCTGGGGATCAATACAATTTACACCTTCCCCACCATTGCGAAAATCAATAACTTTTCCATGATCTTCCCATTTATAATTTTTATCGTTTGGGTTCAATGTTTTATTGGTTGCATATCCAATGGAAGAATTGAAATTCATCCATGCTGAAACTGAATAATATAAATGATATTTTCCGTCCCTGTAATGTATATCGGGCGCCCAGATATGTCCGTCCTGTTCGGGAATGTCGGTTTTCCACCAGGCGAGCGGTTGCTGAAAAACACGACCTGACTTTTTCCAGTTGATCCTGTCGGTCGAAGTTTTAATGCTTACACCATTTCCGGTGCTAAAAACATAATATAAACTATCCTGACGAATCATCACCGGATCGTGAACAAATAAATCGCCTTTCAGTTGAGCTTGCGAATTAACAAACTGAAAACAAAAGAGCAACAGAGGAATCAATATTTTTTTCATGCCTTTACTTGAAATTAATTTTTTTCACCTTAAATCCCATTTCCTGTAAAATTCCGGTTATTTTCACCCTGAAATCGCCTTGTACCAATATTTCTCCATCGCGCGATGAACCTCCTGCACCACATTTTATTTTCAATATCTTGGCTAAGTCTTTGAGTTCATCGTCCGTTCCCTGAAATTCAGTGACGAGTGTAGCCGGTTTTCCGTTGCGTTTGTCCAATTCCACACGTAAGGGTTCAACCTGCCGTTTTTTTGCTGCTTTTACAGGCGCAATTTCAGGCGATTCTTCCACCTGTGGTAATTCGGATTTCAATCCGTTAAGTTTATCTTTCCAATCCATAATGTCATTTACAATTTACAATTCTTTACTTTGAACTCAAGGATTGAGTTTTTTAAAAAACTCCCAAATAATAATCCCACTTGTAACACTCACATTTAGTGAATGTTTCGTTCCAAATTGGGGAATCTCGATACACCCATCGCAAATATCGATGACCGATTGCTGAACCCCTTTCACTTCATTGCCAAGTATAACCGCATATTTTTCAGACGCATGAAGTTTCAAATCTGGCAACAAAGTGCTTCCTTCGGCCTGTTCAATGGCAAAAACGGTGTAACCTGTTTCCTTCAACTGTTTTACAGCTTCATGCGCATCCTCAAAATATTTCCAATCCACAGTATTTTCGGCTCCAAGAGCTGTTTTGTGAATTTCGGCATGCGGAGGAATATTGGTTATGCCACACAAATAAACGCTTTCAACCAAAAAAGCATCACTTGTTCTGAACACCGAACCAACGTTGTGCATACTTCTTACATTATCAAGAACCACAATAAGCGACGTTTTTTTATGAACTTTGAATTCTTCAGGTGTCAGTCTGTTAAGCTCAGTTATTTTTAATTTTTTCATCTAATTCTTAAAATTGGCACATTGGCATATTTTTTTATTAGTACATTTATTATTGACTTAATACGTTTATCGCTTTTTCGATCATCGTATCGTAACCTTTTGCTACATCGGCCGAATCGAGATCAATTTTAATGTCCGGGTCTATTCCCCATTCGGTATGTTTCATATTGGCATCGAACATAGGGCAAGCCGAAAAGCGGACCATCCAGCCTTTCGGTATTTCGCTCGAAAGTGGCAAACCGCCACCTCCACCGGTTTTATCGCCAATAATAATTGCTTGTGGTGCCATTTTCATTCGACTAACAAACGAATTTGTGGCGCTGTACGACATGCGATTGGTCAAAATGACAATGGGTCGTTGCCATTTTATTGTTTTATGAGCCGATGTTTTTATTGAATCTGGCGTTGAGAAATCAGAATGTCCGTCA
>JAKLIM010000338.1 GCA_022709605.1 Bacteroidota bacterium
CATGTACTGTTTCGGGCAATAGTTTTTATCAAACAGTTCAGAGATTGATCTATGGTAATGCAAATGGAGCAAAAACCGGTGCAATCATTATCGATAATGCGACCAACGGTGAAGGTTTTATAGTAAAAGATAATTATATAGGTGGCTCAGAACCGCTTTGTGGTGGAGTAAACAGATATCATAATTACATTGGCAATAATACCGGTTTTAATGGTATTTATTTATCAACTCCTGCTGCTGCAACTGCAAAATCCTATATTTATGGCAATACGATCAAAAACATTTATCTTTTTGCAAGTTCAGCCATTGCACAGGTTTATAAATCGGCCGGTATAAGTATTAACGGTGGCTATGTAGGTGTTGGTGTAAAGGCAGATGATACTGCTGCCGGTAATATAATCGGAGACATGTCTGCAACATCCGTTGGAACTACAAATGCAGCCATAATTTTTACGGGTTCTAATTCGAATGCATCTTTTGCCGGAATCACATTCAATTCGTTGGCCGGGGCTAATGTAAAAATTGCAAATAACAAAATAGGCGGTATTTGTTTCAACTCGTATGCTACAGCCAGAACGGCCAGTTTTATTGGTGTAGATATTATTGGTACTGCTCAATCAACTTTGGTGGTTGATAATAATGAAATAGGGAATAATGATACCGGAGTTGCACCAACTTCAATGTCGATTCAAAATTATCAGGGGCGCAATTGTTTTGGAATTTATATGAACTCAAGTGGAGCATTTAATTCTACACTTACAATTTCGAATAATAAGATAAACAATATGTACAAATCGCTGGAAACTTCCAATACTCAAACCTATGTAAATGGCATATGGATAAATACGGCTGTTCTTTGTCCGATTACAATTACCGGCAATGTGATCAGGGATTTAGCTTTTACATCAGGAAGAGTAAATGACACCCCAATCAATTGGTCGAGTGGAATTACTTTTGGTAGTCAGGGTGGAGGTTCGGTTATTAGCAATAATACCATTTCGAATATCGAAGGAGTGGGAGGTACGTCTACCAGTGTGATGGGTATTGCTCTTATTTCTACTGCAAGCACTGCAAATATAACGGTTAAAAGCAATGATATTTACAACTTATCGTCAAATATAACACGTAAGCTAACTGCCAATTCAATAGGTTGTACAGGTATTTATACCGGAACTTCGGGTTCATTAACACCTATATTTAATGTATTTAACAATATGATTCGACTTGGTTACGACCGCTCAGGAACTGCATTAACTTCCATTTGTACATTGGTGGGTGTCCGCGATTCGATGATATCCAGCGGATCGGCAGCAACTGTTAATTATTATAATAATACCATTTACATTGGTGGTTCAAATGTGGTTGCAAGCGATTCCATCTCTTCATTTGGAATGTGCCTCGCAGCTGCTACAAGTGCTACACGCAATGTAAAAAACAATCTATTAATAAATGCACGTTCGAACACAAGTGTAGCAACAGCAAAGAGGTTTAATGTTATCGGATCAACAAACGTTGCAGGAACTGGTCATTATGCTATTGGTACCGGTGGTGGTGCTTCTGTATTAACTAATTATAACTCAAACAACAATGATTATGTAGCTTATGGAACTGGTGGTGTTCTTGGAAGATTTACTTCAGGCGCCGAAGCCACTGATCTTGCCTCCATCCAGAGTTACACCGGTGGCGATCTTCTGTCAATAGAAAGTTTAAGCCCAATATTTATTGATGCAACGGGAGCTACTCCAAATTTACATTTGAATCAAACTGACTACAATTTTAACGAAGATCTCAACGTAGCAGCAACACTTGATGCTCCTTACAATGTTGACTTTGATGGAGTAGAAAGAAAACCGGCAAACCGTACCATAGGAGCTGATGAGTATTTTGGAGCAGTAACTTCAGTTGTTGCACCCGAAAATTCAAGTGTCTTTGTGGCTATGGCCAATGGCGAAATTATTGTGAAAAATGTAAAAGCCGGTCAGTCAATTGCTGTTTACAGTTTGAATGGCCAGTTGGTAAAACGATTAATTGCCAATGGAGCACAAACTTCTTTAAAACTTCATGATGGAATTTATCTTGTAAAAACATCACAAAAGGTAATTAAAGTTGTAATCTAAAAGGTTTTATTGTAAGATTCATATTTAGAATTATTTAGCAGCCGTGGGATTTACCTTCGGCTGCTTTTATTTACTTTAAAATATCTATTTAAAAACAAGGTTAATAGTACTGCTGAATTCAATAGAGTAAGAAGTTTGTTTTTGCATTTATTGATGTTCATCGTTTGAGAAAATTTACCTGTTCGATGCATTTTTCTATTATTTGACTATAATGTGAAATTATACATAATTATGTTGTAAATTTGAACGCTGAGTTTCGCTTTTTCAGTGGTATAAATAAAAACTAAAGTATATGAAAATCAATTCATTTTTCAAATTCATTTTCAATCTGTTAACCGGTATTTTGATGGTCTTTGTTTTGACTTCGTGTGACGAACCTGAAGTGATTGATCCACCTGTGGTAATACCTCCAAACCCCGATTTTGTACAATTCGGAACTCCTTTCGCCGGTGTTCCCGATCCGCAGGATGCAGTTATATATCAGGTTAATATCAGGGCTTTTAGCTCCACCCGAAATTTTCAGGGTGTAATAGCCCGCCTCGATTCTATTAAAAATCTGGGAGTCAATATTATTTACCTCATGCCAGTTTATCCTGTTGGAACAACTAAATCGGTTAATTCGCCCTATTGTGTGAAAAATTACAAAGGGGTGAATTCGGAATTCGGAACTCTTGCCGAACTCAGAACATTGGTTGACGGAGCGCACGCTCGCGGAATGTCGGTTATGCTCGATTGGGTTGCCAACCATACAGCGTGGGATAATGCTTGGATGAGCAACAAGGCCTGGTACAAGCAGGACGCTTCAGGCAATGTGGTTAGTCCCAATGGTTGGAACGATGTGGCGCAACTGAATTTCAGCAACATGGATATGCGTCAGGCAATGATTAGCGCCATGAAATATTGGGTGTATCAAGCCAATATCGACGGTTTTCGGTGCGATTATGCCGATGGTCCGCCTGCTTCATTTTGGAAACAGGCATTGGATTCGCTTCGCAATATCAAAACCCACAAGTTGTTGATGTTAGCCGAAGGAACACGCAGCGACCATTATACTGCAGGATTTGATTTCACTTTCGGTTTTCGATATTACGACGAACTTAAAAATATTTTTTCAAAAGGAAACTCAACCGGCAATTTATATCCCTTTAATACCAGTGAATATACCAATGCTACAGATACAAAAAGAGTGGTCAGGTATATTACCAACCACGATGTAAACAGTTCGGATGGAACTCCGCTGGATTTATTTGGCGGTTTACCCGGTTCAATGGCTGCTTTTGTAACCGTAGCGTATATGAAAAGTGTACCTATGATTTACAGCGGACAGGAAGTAGGTTACCCAAACCGTATTATGTTTCCTTTCACAGGCACATTTGTCAACTGGAATTTGAATCCGGCGATGGTTGCGGAATATAAAAAGCTCATTGCATTTTACAATAAGAGTACAGCCATTCGTCGTGGAACACTGACCACCTACAGTAATACCAATTTGTGCACATTCTCAAAAACTTCGGGGACTGAAACAGTTTTTGTGGTTTCAAACCTCCGAAATATGAATGTGACTTATTCACTGCCCGCCGAAATTGCGAATAGTCAATGGACCAACGCATTTACAAACGAATCGGTATCGCTCGCAAATCAGATTGTTTTAAATCCGTATCAGTATCTGGTTTTGAAAAAATAAAAAAGAAATATGCGTTTGTGAAATGGAATAAAAATTGATTGAAAGTAAATTTAAATTTTTTGAATTCAAAGAATCTAATTATTTCCTGTGACCCTGTATTGTGCAAATATTTGAAAAGACTTTTTTCCTTTTTGCTTAATATAAATCTATTTGTTATGACGACCGAAAAATTTCAAAAACAATATAGCATACCTTCTGCCCGAGCTCGCTGGCACGATTATAATGATGGCGTATATTTTATAACTGTTTGTACAGCACACCGAAAACATTATTTTGGCGAAATAATGCAGGGTGAAATTATTTTAAATGCATTGGGAACAGAATTACATAAAATTGTAACAGAAACACCGATTCATAATTCCTACACCCAAATACCCGTTTTTCAGGTTATGCCCA
>JAKLIM010000339.1 GCA_022709605.1 Bacteroidota bacterium
TGTAAATTTCTATTCAAAAACTAACATATTGTTAAACCAAAAAAAAAAATCTACTGCATGAAGTACACAAACTTTAAGCTGAAAATGCGCACAGTCGTGTCCGTTTTTGTGATGTTGATCCTGGGAGTTACAGTCAACGCCCAACAGATATCAATATCCGGAAGTATTAAGGATGCTGTTAGCGGTGAACCCATCATCGGAGCAAACATTCTGGAAAAAGGAACAACAAATGGAACCATCACCAATTTTAATGGTGAGTTTGCGCTGAATGTTTCGTCAAATGCTACACTGTTAGTCAAATACGTTGGCTATCTAACCAAAGAAATTCCCGTAGCAGGTAAGAAAAATTTTGTTATTCAATTAAGTGAAGATGCAATTGCTTTGGGTGAAGTAATTGCAATCGGGTATGCAACAGTAAGAAAAAATGATGCAACCGGTTCTGTTACGGCCATTAAACCTGATAAATTAAACAAAGGGTTAACCACCAATGCGCAGGACATGATAACCGGTAAAATTGCGGGTGTAAATGTAACCTCGAACGGAGGAGCTCCGGGTGCCGGCGCTACTATTCGTATTCGTGGAGGTTCATCGCTTTCGGCAAGTAACGATCCACTGATTGTTATCGACGGTCTGACAATCGATAACGAAGGAATCAAAGGTGTCTCAAATCCGTTAAGTACAATCAATCCAAACGATATTGAATCATTTACAGTGCTTAAAGATGCTTCGGCTACAGCTATTTATGGTTCGCGTGCATCAAATGGTGTTATCATTATCACTACTAAAAGAGGTGAAAAAGGATCGAAACCACGTATCACTTACGATGGCAATATGTCAGTTGGGGTGGTTGGTGAAACACTCGATGTATTATCAGGAGATGAATATCGCGACTATGTTACCAAACTTTACGGTACCAATAGTGATGCTTACAATGCTTTAGGAACTGCTAATACCGATTGGCAAAGTCAAATTTATCGTACAGCCATTGGCCACGACCACAGTGTGAGTATTACCGGTGGACTTAAAAGTATGCCTTATCGTGCTTCGGTAGGTTATACCAATCAGAATGGTATTATCAAAACATCTAATTTCGAAAGATTTACGGGTGCATTCAGTATTAATCCTTCATTTTTCGAAGATCATTTAAAATTGAATATCAATGCTAAAGGTATGATTGTAAATAACCGGTTTGCTGATCAGGGTGTAATTGGAGCTGCTGCTTCGATGGATCCAACCAAACCTGTTATGTCGAACGAAGAACCATATAAAACTACATTTGGTGGATATTGGCAATGGATTACTTCGGGTACAACATTTAATTCTTTGGCAGTTCAAAATCCTTTGGCTACCTTGAACCTGAAAGAAGACAAAGCAAATGCGTATAATTTTATTGGTAATTTCGAAGCTGATTATAAACTTCACTTTTTCCCCGATATGCGTGCTCACCTGAATTTGGGTATCGACAGATCATACGGAAAACAAGATTTGTATACTCCGCTTACAAGTCCGAGCGACAACCAGATGGGACGTACAGGTTTTTCTGATCAGTTGAAAAACAATCAAATCCTTACTTTCTTTGTAGATTATGCCAAAGAAGCAGGTTTGCACAGCGTTAATGCGATGGCCGGATACGAATGGCAACATTATTATCGCAGTGGCGAATGGAATTATACAGCATTAGATTTGGTAACAAATCCTTCGGCTCAGGTTTGGAAAACTGAAAACTACCTTGTTTCTTTCTTTGGTAGATTGAACTATACTTTTGCAAATAAGTATCTGCTTACAGCTACTGTTCGTAACGATGGCTCTTCACGTTTTGCTCCTGAAACACGTTGGGGTATTTTCCCTTCGTTTGCTTTTGCTTGGAAAATTATGGAAGAAGATTTCATGAAAGGAAATACAACTTTTTCGGATCTGAAGCTTCGTTTAGGCTATGGAGTAACAGGACAGCAAAATATCAATAATGGTGATTATCCTTATATTCCTACTTACACCCAAAACCAGGAAGGTGCTTATTATCCAATGGATGGAGCATATGTGACCACTTACAGACCGGGTGCATTTAATAAAAATCTTAAGTGGGAAGAAACAACTACTTATAATGCAGGAATTGATTGGGGAGTGTTGAATAACAGACTGACAGGTACAATTGATTATTATCAACGCGTGACCGACGATTTGATAAATATAGTAGATATTCCTGCAGGAACGAACTTCAAAAACCGTGTAATCAGCAATATCGGTTCGCTCGAAAACAAAGGGGTAGAAGTTTCTATCACAGGCAAGCCTGTGGTAACCAAAGATCTGCAATGGGATGTAAACTATAATTTTACCTATAATAGCAATAAAATCACCAAGTTAACAACTGGTTCTCAGGAAGGATATTATGTAGCCACCGGAGGAATTTCGTCAGGAACAGGTAATAATGTTCAGGCTCATTCAGTAGGTTATCCTGCAAGTTCTTTCTACGTTTACGAACAAGTGTATGACAATGGCGGTAAACCAATTGAAGGACTTTATGTTGATAGAAACGGCGATAACGTAATTAATGACGACGACAGATACTTCTTCCATAATCCTAATGCTGATTTCACAATGGGCTTTTCTTCAAAACTCATTTATAAAGATTTCGATTTTGGATTTACATTACGTGCAAGTGTAGGCAACTTTGTGTACAACGATGTGGCTGCTAACCGTGCCAATGTTGGTCAAAGTGGAGTTTGGTCTACTTCCGGATTCCTTGTAAACAAACCACAATCGGCATTCGAAACCAATTTTGTGGGTCGTACGAACTGGTATTTTTCTGATTATTATGTTCAGAATGCATCATTCTTACGCTGCGACAATATCACTTTGGGATATTCATTCAAAAAGGTGCTCAATGTAATTCAGAGTGGACGTCTTTCAGCAACAGTACAGAATCCTTTTGTTATAACCAAATATAAAGGTTTAGATCCTGAAATTTTTGGCGGAATTGACAATAATGTTTATCCACGTCCTGTCATGACTGTGATTGGGTTAACCCTTAACTTTTAATAACCCTGTAAAAATAACAATATTATGAAATATAGAAATAATAAATTAGTTATCGCGATTTTGTCAGTTGTGCTATCTTTTAGCCTGACTTCGTGCGTAGACGATTTGAATGTTACACCAATAGATCCAAGCGTAACGCAAACCTTCGATCAGGATGGTGTTTTTGCAAAAATTTATGCTTCGCTTGCCCTCACCGGACAACAGGGTGCTGCCGGAAGCGGTGACCTTGATGGTATAGATGAAGGTACCTCTTCGTTTATTCGTCTGGTATGGAACCTGAATGAGTTAACGACAGATGAAGCCATCTGTTCATGGGGTGACCCCGGAATTCCTGAAATGAATTTCAATACATGGACTTCATCGCACGATCAATTGAAAGGACTGTATGCCCGCTTTTATTTTGGTATCTCTTTGTGTAATTTGTTTCTCGAAGAAACAGAGGGACAAACGGATGATAAAAGTGTGAAACAACGTGCCGAAGCTCGTTATATGCGTGCCTTGAATTATTACTATTTGCTCGATATGTTTGGAAATGTTCCTTTTGCAACTAAAGTAACTACAGAGCTTCCTAAACAAATAAAGAGAGCAGAGTTGTATACATGGATTCTTAATGAACTGACAGAAATAGAAGCGGATATGTATGCTCCTCGCACAGGTTCGTATTATCGTGCCGATCAGGCTGCCAACTGGATGTTGCAGACTCGCATGTATCTGAATGCAGAGGTTTATACCGGAACAGCTCAATGGAATAAAGCTGCTGAATACTCAATGAAAGTGATGACTTCGGCTTATAAATTAAATCCAAGTTACGAACAACTCTTTATGGGTGACAACGCAGGAGCTTTTGACAATTCAAGCGTAAATACAGCTCCACAGGAAATAATTCTTCCGATTGCTGCTGACGGTATTAAAACAAGTAGCTATGGTAATTCTTTATTCCTGATTGCTTCTACAAGAACTACCGGTATGCCGGCTTGGGGAACTACCGAAGGATGGGGAGGAAATCGTGCCCGTTATTCTTTGGGTAAAAAATTCTTTCCGGGTGGAATTCCTACAGGTTCTGACCTGAGTAAACTTAAAACTTTAGCCGGCGACGACAGAGCTATGTTCTTTGGTTGGGATATTGCTGACAGT
>JAKLIM010000034.1 GCA_022709605.1 Bacteroidota bacterium
ATGCTGGTATTGAGGGATTACAACGGGTTACAGATTATATGTTAGCCTTTTGGGGTTCCATCGACGAACGTATTGTTGATAATCAAATTCGTCATTCCATCAAATTTGGCAAATATTTAGAAAGCCTAGAGTTGCATATCCGTTTTAACTATCCATACAACCGGATTGAAGGAATATTTAATCGTATGCTTGACTCGATCGAAAAAGAATGTTATATTTGTGATGAAATGACTTTATTGACACTGAAGCAACATCTTACATTTGACGATTATAAAAACATCGGTGTATTACAGCTATTAAACAGTTTGTTTCGCACTTAATTCTTAAAATGATAAAACTAAAATACAGTTACACGACCAGAATAACTTTTAGCGAAAATGTATATCGACATCATTTTTTGTTGAGATGTGCACCAAGTATATTTGATTTTCAGAAGATTATAGAGGAAAAATGTGTTATTTCTCCTAATGGAACAGTTACCGTGGGCAGAGATAGTTTTGGTAATCTGATTTATAACGGTTACATAGGCGAATTTCATAATTATTTTGAATTTGAAGCAACCGGCGTTGTGGAGCAAACGTATTACAGCATAAAAGAAGTTCTTAATCCATTGTATCTTTATCCATCCAAATACACCCAGCCTATGAAAAATATTCAGAAGCTGCTTGACAGTGTAATACTGCCAACTGAAGCAACGACCCTTGAAAAAGTAGTATTGTTGTCCGCTGAATTACGAAAATCCATGACCTATCAATCGGGTGTTACCTCTATTCAAACCACTGCCGAAGAAGCCCTTGAGATTGGCGAAGGAGTTTGTCAGGACTTTGCACATTCGTTAATTGCATTGTGTCGTAAAAATGGTATTCCGGCACGTTATGTAAGCGGATTTATGCAGGGCGAAGGATTTACACATGCCTGGATTGAGTATTACGAAAATGGTGTTTGGTATGGTTTTGACCCCACGCACGATCGTTGTATCGAAACCGGATATATCAAAATTGCACATGGACGGGATTATGCTGATTGCGCTTTAGACAAAGGCGTTTTTACCGGTTTGGCACAACAAAAGTTAGAAGTATTTTTAAAAGTTGAAGAACAACAGCAATGATTAAAACCATTATATCCGAAGGACTTCCTGTTGATGAACAGTTGTTAATTAGAAAAAAAGTAATACAAAATGGCACCGGACCGAAACGAATATGCATCGTTACCGGAACGCATGGCGATGAGCTTGAAGGCCAATTTGTTTGCTATGAACTTACCCGGAGATTGAATGAAAATCTCAGGTTTTTAGATGGAACAGTGGAAGTTTATCCGGCTCTCAATCCTTTAGGTGTTGACTCGGTAACCCGCGGAATCCCTACGTTTGATCTGGACATGAACCGCATTTTTCCAGGCGACAAGTACGGGCATCTTATTGAACATACTGCCTACGAAATTATTCAGGATTTACGTGGGGCCGACATGGTCATTGACATTCATGCCAGCAATATTTTCTTGCGCGAAATGCCTCAGGCACGCATCAATGTTCAAATGTCGAAAAAACTCATTCCTTATGCCAACCTGCTAAATATCGATTTTATCTGGATTCACGATGCAGCCACAGTACTCGAATCGACCTTGGCACACTCGCTTAATATCATTAAAACACCAACGATTGTAGTGGAAATGGGCATCGGCATGCGCATCACCCGCGACTATGGTAACCGATTGGTAGATGGCATTTTAAACATGATGAGAAAAATGAAAATGTGGTCGGGTCCTATTTCGAAGGAAATTAGTAAGCCTATGCTTTCGACAACCGGTGATGTTTGTTTTATTAATGCAGATGTATCGGGTATTATTATCCCATCGGTTTCGCACTCGGTGGATGTAAAAAAAGGAGATTTACTTTGTCAGATTGTTGATCCGTTTGAAGGTGTAATACTTCAAAATATACTTTCGCCGGTTGATGGTGTGGTTTTTACGCTGCGTACTTATCCGGTGGTTTACGAAGGATCATTGATTGCGCGAATTTTTTCAAAATCAGCTTGCATTGAGGATTTATGAAACAAGAAATATTATTCCAAATGAAGTCGCCATACCGCGACGATTTTAAAATACAGGGATTCCGTTTTGGTGAAGGCGAAAAGTCGGTGGCTATTGTGGGTGCCATGCGCGGAGATGAAATTCAGCAACAATTTACCTGCTCACAGGTGGTTAAAAATCTGATTGAATTGGAGAATGAAGGGAAAATTCTACCCGGTCATGAAATTTTGGTCATCCCGTCGGCCAATCATTTTTCGATGAACATCAACAAACGCTTTTGGGCAATGGATAATACCGACATAAACCGTATGTTTCCGGGATATGATAAAGGTGAAACGACGCAACGTATTGCTGCGGCTCTTTTCGACGAAGTGCGTGGTTTCAAATATGGAATTCAGTTGGCCAGTTTTTATATGCCCGGTGAGTTTATTCCACATGTGAGAATGATGGACACAGGATTTCAGAATGTAAAACTTGCCAAAAAATTCGGGCTGCCTTACGTGCTTATCCGAAAACCAAAACCATACGATACAGCCGTTCTGAATTATAACTGGCAGGTGTTTGATACTCAAGCTTTTTCAATTTATTCGGGTGACACGGACACAATTAATAAAGAATCGGCAAAAATAGCGTGGTTTTCAATCCTGCGTTTTTTGAATAGCATGAAAATCATTGATAATAAGATACATGATGGTTTCAATTCCTGTGTTCTGTCGGATAACGAACTAGAAACTATAAAATCAGATCAGGCAGGTATTTTATATAATTTGCGGGGTGCTAAAGACGAGGTAAAGCAAGGTGATTTATTGGCTAAAATTCTTGATCCATTTACCGGAGCTGTTCGCAGCGAAATTTATTCGCCGGTTGATGGAACAATATTTTTTGCTCACGACAAACCATTAATTCATCAAAACACACTGATGTACAAAATTGTAAAGTTTTGATTATAAACTTACAGAATTACAAGAATATTTTTATTTAAACCCTTAAAAATTTTGTATTTAAAAAAAGCAAAGCCGGAATTTATTAAAAATTCCGGCTTCATTATTTATTCAGATCGACAAGTATTATGCTAATCTTGCTTTCAAGTTTTCGTATTGTTCTTTCAATTCTTTTGGTAATGAATCACCAAATTGAGCTTGATGTTCAGCGATCAATTCACATTCATCCAACCAAAGATTTTTGTCAACTTCAAGTAAAGCATCCATCAATTCAGCTTGTCCTTTAAGTCCATCGATATTGATATCTTCTTTGTTAGGAACAAAACCAATCGGAGTTTCTACAGCATCAACATTGCCCATTACGCGGTCAAGAATCCATCCCAGAACACGGATATTGTCGCCATAACCTGGCCATAACCATTTTCCTTCAGGAGATTTGCGGAACCAGTTCACATTGAAAATCATTGGTAATTTGCTCTTATCAGGTGCATTTTCACCAACTGTTACCCAATGTCCGAAATAATCACCCATGTTGTAACCACAGAATGGTAACATAGCAAATGGATCGCGACGTACACCGGCTTTCAAACCGATAGCAGCAGCAGTTACTTCTGAACCTACAATTGAGCCCATGAATACACCATGATTCCAGTCAAATGCCTGATAAACCAAAGGTACAGTACTTGGACGACGACCACCGAACAAGATTGCTGAAATAGGCACACCTGCTGGATCTTCCCATGCAGCATCTACACAAGGACATTGGTTAGCAGGAGCAGTGAAACGTGCATTTGGATGAGCAACTGCTTCAGTACTTGAAGCTTCGTGCAATTTATTTTTCCAATCGATCGTTCCGGCAGGACAATCCCAACCAATACCTTCCCACCAAATATCATTGTCAGGAGTTACACCCACGTTGGTGAAAATTGTATTTTTGTCAGCACTGTGCATTGCATTTGGGTTAGTTTCAGCCGAAGTAAAAGGAGCTACTCCAAAGAAACCTGCTTCAGGATTGATGGCACGCAACACTCCGTTTGCATCAAATTTCATCCAGGCAATATCATCACCTACTGTTTCAACGGTATATCCCGGAATGGTAGGAATTAACATGGCGAGATTTGTTTTTCCGCAAGCACTTGGGAATGCAGCAGCAATGTATTTCTTTTCGCCTTTTGGATTAGTGATACCCATGATAAGCATGTGTTCGGCCAACCATCCTTCGCGTTTTGCCATGTTCGAAGCAATACGAAGTGCCAAACATTTTTTACCCAACAAAGCGTTACCACCGTAACCCGAACCAAACGACCAAATTTCGTTAGTTTCAGGGAAATGTGAGATATATTTATCATCAATATTCGAAGCACAAGGCCAACGCACGTCTTCCTGTCCGGGTGCAAGTGGCGAACCCACTGAGTGGATACATGGAATAAATTCATCGTTACCCAATACATCAAGTACAGCTTGACCCATACGTGTCATAATGCGCATATTTACAACAACATAAGCAGAGTCGGTAATTTCAACACCAATTTTTGCAATGTTTGAGCCAAGAGGTCCCATGCTGAAAGGAATAACGTACATGGTACGACCTTTCATGCAACCTTTGTATTTTTCAAGCATTTCAACCTTCATATCGGCAGGAGCTTTCCAGTTATTGGTAGGACCAGCATCTTCTTTTTTTGCAGAGCAGATAAATGTGCGGTTTTCAACGCGTGCAACGTCGCTCGGATCGCTGTTGAAAGCATAACTTCCCGGACGTTTTTCATCATTTAATTTTACTGCAGCGCCTGAAGCAACCATTTCGTCGAGTAATCTCTGGTTTTCTTCTTCTGAACCATCGCACCAGTAAACTTTTTCGGGTTGGCAAATTTCAGCCCATTCTTTAACCCAATTCTGTAGCTTAATGTTTTGTGTCATTTTTTTTTGTTTTGATAATTTATAATCTGTTATTTTACAATTCTTTTTGACTGCTTTCGAGCAAACCTTTTATTGATAGAAAGTTGAAACGATAATTAAATCACTCGATTTACAATGCTATTCAAACATTGTAACATGGTGCAAATTCTCAATTATACTCTTTTTAATTTGTGACCGCAAAATTACAATTTTTTTTCCGAAGCACCAAAGCTAATTAAAGAAAATTTTCTTTATTCGTGCATAAAAAAACATAAAATATAAATTCAAATGTTGTATTAATTCAAAATATCACATATTTATACCTATTTATGTATATTTATTCTATAAATACATTGAATCATACGCTTTGAGAAGTGATATATTAAATTTATATTAAAAAATGAAATTGCAAATTTTCCAAAAATAAAAACTGAAAACTGAAAAAATATTTTTTTTCGGATATATTGTAAAAGTGATAACAATAAAAAATTGTATTTTTGTAGCAAAGACTAAAAAATTCTCATTTTATTTACCAAACAACACATCAATGAAAATCAAGATAGTAAACCATTCCAAACATTCAACACCTGAATATGCAACTATTCATTCGGCAGGAATGGATTTAAGAGCCAACCTGGATGCACCCGTGATTCTTAAACCTTTGGAACGAAAATTGATACCAACTGGTTTGTTTATCGAACTTCCCGAAGGTCACGAAGCGCAGATAAGGCCTCGCAGCGGTTTGGCTATCAAAAAGGGAATTACAGTGCTCAATTCGCCGGGTACAATTGATGCCGATTATCGGGGTGAAATTTGTGTTATACTTATCAATTTATCTTCCGAAGATTTTGAAATCAATGATGGCGAACGAATTTGTCAAATGGTTATAGCTTCGCACGAAAGAGCTGAATGGATTGAAACAGAAATACTTAGTGAGACTGACCGTGGCACCGGAGGATTTGGACATACCGGAAAACATTAACACGATGATTAATTGATGTGATAACTTTTTTTAAAACATGATGATTAAAAAAATATTTTTTCTGTTTCTACCAACACTGATTTTGTTTAATGCTTGCTCAGGTTCAAAAAAACTGAGTACCGACAAATCACCTTTTACCCAACTAAACGAAACTTCACAGAAAAAATTCGATTTTTATTTTTACGAAGCTTTACGACTGAAAGATGAAGCTAAATACGATCAGGCACTGGACGCTTTTCGTTTTTGCTTGTCGATTGATTCAACTGATGCAGGTACACTTTCAGAAGCCGGTGTGCTTTACGCATTAGTAGGAATGAATGAAGAAGCATTGAAATCACTGGAAAATGCTGTTAGATATGAACCGCAAAACTGGTGGTTCAACGTACGATTGATCAATTTATATACCGAAACAAAAAATCAGGATAAAGCAATAAAAACTACTGAGAAACTTAAATCGCTGTATCCCAACAAAGAAGAAGTTTATAATATGCTTATCTCGCTGTATAAGCAAACCAAACAATACAACAAAGCTATTTTTTCGCTCGACAAATTGGAATCTCTTACGGGTATCGACGAAACAATTTCGTTTGAGAAATTCAGGATGTACCTTGAATTAAATAAGCTTAAAAAAGGAATTCAGGAAATAGATAAACTTATCAGCAAATATCCCGGCGAATCGCGTTATCGGGTTTTGCGGGGTGATATTTATCTGCAACAAAATTTGCCCGACAAAGCGTATGAAATTTATCAGGAAATTTTAGCCGAAAAGCCTGTAAATCCTTATGTATACGTTTCATTATCTGATTACTATAATTCTAAATCGCAACCCGATAAGGCTATGGAGTCGATTATGAAAGCGTTGAAAGACGATCAGTTTGGTGTCACTGAAAAGGTACAGATTTTGGGACAATATGCCCAGAATTTACTTCGCGATTCGACCCGATTCAGCGAAACTGAATCGTTATTTAAATTGCTTGTTGACCGATATCCAATGGAAGAACAAGTGCATAATTATTATTCTGTTTATTTGCAATTCAGAAAAAGAATACCCGAAGCCATATCGGAACTGGAAACGATGCTGAACATTAACCCTAAAAATGAACAAACGTGGTTACAGTTAATTCAGTTAAATTTGGCATCGCAGAATTTCAAACAACTGCTTGAAATAACCGACAGAGCCATTGTTAATGTACCGGAAATGCCTCAATGGTATTACTACAGGGCAATTTCGCAATTTCAACTTACAGAATACGCTGCTGCAATTGAAACGTGCAAATCAGGCATAAACATTGTGAAACCTGAACAAAATGCATTAAAAGGTGATTTTTACGCTCAAATTGCTGATAGTTGGTTTAAACTCGGTTCAAAAGATTCGGCATTTCTGGCTTACGAAGAAGCTTTGAAAGTGAATCCGCAGAATATTTACGTGATGAATAATTATGCTTATTATTTATCGTTAGAAAAAAAAGAGCTGAAAAAAGCGGAACGAATGAGTGGAATTACCGTGGAGAAAGAACCTAAAAACAGCACCTATTTAGATACTTACGCCTGGATATTTTACATGGAAGGAAATTATGTTTTGGCAAAATATTATATTGAGCGGGCCATTGATAATCTGACGCCCGAACAAGATCCGGGAGTAGTTTTAGAGCATTATGGTGATATATTGTGGATGACAAAAGAAGACAGTAAGGCATTGGAAATGTGGCAAAAATCGTACGATGCAGGAAACAAAACAGATGAAGTAAAGAAGAAAATTGACGAAAAAGGCTGGAAACGAGAGTAAAACAAAAAATAAAATGACAAAATCGAATTACATATATATTTTAATTTTTCTGACAGCAATGGTTTCGTGTAAAACAACCGGGAAAATTGCTAAAAAGGGTGCAACTACTGACACAATTGAAACATTGATAAAAAACGTACAGCTAGCAGAACCAGCGTTTAAAACAGCCAATGTAAGTAAAATAAGTTTAGCAATTACTTACAATACACGCAAATACAATGTGTCAGCAAGTTGCAAAATAATTAAAGATTCGGCTCTGTTTGTATCCATACAACCCATGTTGGGCATTGAGCTTTTTAAAGCTGAAATTACGCCGGACAGCATCCTGCTTTTTGATAAAATGAACCGCAGGCTTTATGCCCTCGATTACAAATATATATATCAAAAAACGGGCATTAATACTAATTTCCTTAACATACAGTCAATAATTTCGAATCAGCTTTTTTGCATGGGTGAAATCAAAATTCCGACAACAAAATGTACACTTAAAAAAGATTCAAACGGTAAATCGAATATTTATTTTAATACCGAAAAATTGAATCAAACAACGTTAATAGCTGATAATAATACCATTGAAAAGGTGTTGATCAGCGGAGCCGGATCTAAATACCTGGCCACAGCTCAATACAGTGAATATCAAATGAATGATAGCATTAATTTTCCGATGCTTATTAATATTTCGATGAACAGCCTGCGAAACAACATAAACTGCGATTTTAATATTAAAAAGGTAACGTTTAATTCAAATTTCACCTTGTCGAAAAGTGATACAAGTAAATATTCGCGTGCCAATATTGAACAATTATTAAAAAAATAATCACAATTAAATATTATGCGACATACCTTTATTTATAAAATTATAATTACCGTCATTTTCCTGAACTGCATTGCCTTCTCACCTGCACAAACAGTAAAAGAACTTGAAAACCAGCGTAAACAAGCCCTTCAACAACTTGAAACAATGAACAAGATGTTGAACGAAACCAGTAAATCGAAACGAAGTTCGATAAACAAAATTACGCTTTTGAATAAAAATATCGCCGAGCGTAAAAAATTGATTAACAATATAAGTACTGAAATTCAGAAACTCGACAATGAAGTACAAAAACTGGCTTCCGAAAAAAAGGTTCTCGAAACCAAGCTCAGTATGCTTAAAAATGATTATGCTCATTTGGTTCAGGAGGCTCATATCAACAAGAGTATCTACACCAAAATAATGTTTGTGTTATCGGCAGATTCATTCGATAAATCATACAGGCGTTTGCGTTATCTGGGCGAATACTCAGACTACAGAAAACAACAAGTTAATAAAATTCAGAAGGTTACAACTGATATTAGTAATAAAACTGTGGATCTTAACAAAAACAAAAACACAAAAGTTGAAGTTGTTAAGCAAAAAGAATCGGAGGCTCAAAAACTAACAAAAGACCAGCAAAAAGAAAAAGAAGTAATGACCGATTTGCAGAAAAAGGAAAAAAAACTACGTGCAGATCTTAAAATTCAACAAAAAAAGGCGAATGATATAAACAACAAAATTCAAAATATTATAGCCGCTGAAATACGAAAAGCGGAAGCTAAAAGAGCAGAAGAGGAAAGAAAACGCATTGCAGCCGAAAATAAAAAGAAAAATGCGGAAACGACTTCATCAACAACAACCAAAGAAACTACCTCTACAACAAAAGAACCAAAAACGGTTTCAAAACCATCTGTTTCAATATTAACAAAAGAAGAAACACTGATTTCGGGAAATTTTTCAGCCAATGCCGGTAGACTTCCATGGCCTACCGAGAAAGGGTTTATTAGCGGACATTACGGTGTGCATGCACATCCGGTACTGAAACATGTAACTACCAACAACAAAGGAGTTTACATACAAACTCCCGGAGGAACCAATGCCAGAGCCGTATTCGAAGGCGAAGTTACACAACGTTTTTCAATACCGGGAAGCAACAATGCTGTGATTATTAAACACGGCGAATATAGAACGGTTTACGCCAATCTTACAAGTATATATGTCAATGTGGGTCAAAAAGTGAGTGCAAAACAATCGATTGGGAAAATTTATACCGACGATGAAAATGACAATAAAACAGAACTATATTTCCAGATTTGGAAAGGAAAAAACCTTTTGAATCCGGAAAGTTGGATAACAAGATAAAAAACCACTCCACTGAATGTGAACTGGTTTACTATTGTCAAGCATTTTAATTATTGATAAAAAAATTATAAAAGACTAACTTTAAATCCCCTTTATTGTTGGGGGTCATAATTAATAATATGGAAGAACTACATATCACACAAAATGTTGATTACGGAGATAGTAACATTATAACCCTCGAAGGGTTGGAACATGTTCGCCGTAGGCCCGGAATGTATATTGGCAAGTTGGGCGATGGCACACATGCCGATGATGGCATTTATGTATTACTTAAAGAAGTGCTCGACAATTGCATTGATGAATACCGCATGGGAGCCGGAAAAATTGTTGATGTTCGTATTAACAATGGTCATGTTGAAGTTCGGGATTATGGCCGCGGAATTCCACTTGGTAAAATGATTGATGCCGTATCGATCATGAATACCGGTGGTAAATACGATTCGAAAGCATTTAAAAAATCGGTGGGATTGAATGGTGTGGGTGTCAAAGCTGTCAATGCTTTATCTTCAAGTTTTGTAGTCGAAAGCTATCGCGACGGTCAAAGCCGCAGAGCTGAATTTATACAAGGTAAATTAATCAACGACAGTGATATTCATGAGAATGGTAACGATCGTGGAACATACGTTTATTTTATTCCCGACGAAACACTTTTCAACGATTACAAATATCAGGATGAGTTTATCGAAACCATGCTGCGCAATTATGCTTATCTTAACACGGGTTTAACGATTATTTTCAACGGAAAAAAAATTCTCTCAAAAAACGGTTTGCTTGACTTGTTGAATGAAAATATAACTTCCGACCCGCTTTATCCGATTATTCATTTAAAAGATGAAGACATAGAAATTGCTTTTACGCACAGCGATCAATACGGCGAAGAGTATTATTCGTTCGTCAACGGACAGCACACCACGCAGGGTGGAACGCACCAAAGTGCTTTTCGTGAAGCAGTTGCACGCACCATCAAAGAATTTTATGCCAAAAATCACGAACTGACCGACATTCGTAACGGAATAATTGCCGCTGTGGCTATCAGCGTCGAAGAACCTGTTTTCGAATCGCAAACGAAGACCAAACTCGGATCGCGCGATATGTCGCCCAAAGGTGGATTATCGGTCAACAAATTTATTTCTGATTTTCTGAAAAAAGAATTGGATAATTATCTTCACCGCAACAGCGAATCGTCTGCCGTTTTACTGCAAAAAATTCAGGATTCTGAAAAAGAACGCAAAGCCATTGCCGGAGTTACAAAACTGGCGCGTGAGCGTGCTAAAAAAGTGAATCTGCACAATAAAAAACTTCGTGACTGTCGGGTGCATTACAACGACTCGAAAGGAGACACCGAAAATTCGTGCATTTTTATTACTGAGGGCGATTCGGCGAGTGGATCCATCACTAAAAGCCGCGATGTAAATACACAGGCTGTATTCAGCTTGCGGGGTAAACCTTTGAATAGCTATGGTTTAACAAAGAAAATTGTGTACGAAAACGAAGAATTCAATCTGCTGCAGGCCGCTTTGAATATTGAAGATGGAATTGAAGGTTTGCGCTACAATAAAGTGATTGCAGCTACCGATGCCGACGTCGACGGAATGCATATCCGCTTGTTGCTCATTACGTTTTTCCTGCAATTTTTCCCTGATTTGATAAAAAAAGGGCATGTATATATTTTGCAAACGCCGCTTTTCAGGGTACGAAACAAAAAAGAGACGATATATTGCTATTCGGAAGAAGAACGATTGGCTGCGATGGCAAAATTAGGTACCAACCCCGAAATTACACGATTCAAAGGGTTGGGCGAAATTTCGCCGGACGAGTTCGTTCATTTTATCGGAAAAGACATGCGCCTCGATCAGGTTACACTCAAAAAAGAAGACGCTGTACAGGATTTATTATCGTTCTATATGGGAAAAAATACTTCTGAACGTCAGAATTTTATCATCGATAATCTGGTGGTGGAAGAAGACGTTTAGAAGAATTTACAATTTACCCCGATAGCTATCGGGATTACGATATACAATTTTAAGAAGCTTAGAACATTTTTTCCCCTTTTGTATAGAAACATGAAATGTAACCAATTCAAATTTCGTTAACTTTAACTTATTCTGATAGTTATGAATTTTTCTGATTTAGCAATTCAAATTCAGCAAACATCAGAGGCAATGCAGCAAAGTGCAATGCTTGCTGTAAACTCGCATTTAACCATTCGCAACTGGTTAATAGGTTTTTATATTGTGGAGTTCGAACAAAAAGGTGAAGATCGAGCAAAATATGGTGAGAAATTATTGCAAAGATTGACTGATTATTTATCTGAAAACAACTTTTCTTTAACCAATTTAAAATTGTACAGACAGTTTTATTTTATATATCCACAAATTTCAGAAGTTATACCTGACTTTTTTCAAATGCATGCAAATGATTTGTTGACGTTGTTAGATAAACATTTATTAGTAACTGAAATTGAGCGAATTGCAATTGGTCAGTCACTGACTGACCAATTGCAATTCGTAAATCCACTAATTAGTCAGTCGGTGAATGACCAATTGGAAAAACAAAAAAATTCAATTCATATTCCAACTCAAAAACTTATTGCAAAATTGTCATTTACTCATTTTGTGCAGCTCCTGCCTATTGATGACCCCATCAAACGCCAGTTTTACGAAATGGAATGCATTAAGGGCACTTGGAGTGTTCGTGAACTGAATCGGCAGATAAAAACACTTTATTACGAGCGATTAGGACTTAGCAAACAACCAGAAAAACTGAGTTCCGAGGTTCAGGGGAAAAGCGAAAAAAACAACTGGCTTGAGACAATAAAATCACCATTTACTTTCGAATTTTTAGGATTAAAATCGAAGGATGTAGTTTATGAATCGGATGTGGAACAAGCTCTAATTGAACATTTACAGGATTTTATTCTAGAGCTCGGACATGGATTCTGTTTCGAAGCACGTCAAAAACGGATTCTTATTGGCAATAAATATTATTTCTGTGATTTGGTTTTCTATCACAGAATATTGAAATGTCATGTGCTGATTGACTTAAAAATGGATGAGTTTTCTCACGAGCATTTTGGTCAGTTGAAAACGTACGTAAATTATTATAAAAAAGAAATCATGTGTCCGGATGATAATCCTCCTGTTGGGATTTTATTAGTTACAGATAAAGATCATGCATTAGTGGAATATGCCACAGCTGATAGCGATAAAGACATCTTTGTCTCTAAATATTTGTTAGAACTTCCTAGCAAAGAAAAGTTGATAGACTTCATAAAAACAGAAATTTCTAAATTATAAATATTTGTGCAAAAAATCCAAACTCAGGGCGTAAAATATGCCGGTTCAAAACTAAAAATCATTCCATATATTGTAGAATTATTGGCTGATTTAGAAGGAGTAACGAATGTTTTGGATGGTTTCAGCGGTTCTACACGGGTTTCGCAGGCATTTGCACAATTAGGATATAACACCACATCAAACGATATTTCAGCGTGGTCGGAAGTTTTCGGCACCTGCTATTTAAAATCGACAAATTCGGATCAATATTACCAGGAAATAATCAATCATTTAAACAATCTGGAAGGCTACAATGGCTGGTTTACCGAAAATTACGGAGGTGAAGAAGCTCAGACAAAAAGACCATTTCAGGCCAAAAACACCCGTAAATTAGATGCAATTCGCGACGAAATAGACAATTTAAATCTTTCGTGGGAAGATAAATGTGTTTTGCTCACAAGCTTAATTTATGCACTGGATGCTGTTGATAGTACCTTGGGACATTACGTGGCCTATCTCTCGAAATGGTCGCCGCGCTCGAACAAAGATTTAAAACTGAAACTGCCGGCTCGCTTTCCCATTATCAGCGAAAACAGGGTTATCAAAAACGACATTTTTGATACAATAACCAATAATGAGTTCGATTTTGTGTATTTCGATCCTCCTTACGGGTCGAACAACGAAAAAATGCCACCCAGCCGCGTTCGTTACAATTCGTATTACCACATTTGGACTACAGTTATTCAAAATGATAAACCTGCCATTTTTGGCAAAGCCAACCGCCGCGAAGATTCACGGGATGCTGTGGATGCTTCTGTTTTCGAGGAATTCAGAAAAGATACGGATGGTCATTTTATTGCCATGAAAGCGTTAGAGAAATTAATTAATGAAACCCGATCGCGTTATATTTTACTCTCGTACAGTTCGGGTGGGCGTGCAACAAAAAGTGAGCTAAACGATATTATTTCCGAATCGGGGAAATTGCTAAAAGCGGTGGAAATTGATTATCAAAAAAACGTGATGGGCAATATGCGTTGGACCAATGAATGGATCAACAGCGACGGAAAATACCATGAATATTTGTTTTTAATGGAGAAATATTGATTTACAATTATATAGGGTATGTTTGAAAATATTGCATTACATGCATTATTTTCAAATACAGTTGAATATACTGTAATACACTTATAATTTTCAAATATAGTTGAAAATTTCGCTATATTATCAGATATATCTGATAATATTCAGCAATATTACTGGTTTAAATTGAAATTATTGTATTGAAAAAAAGCAAATTGTAAATTGTAAATAAATTAATTGTAAATAAATCAATGCCAATAAATTATTATTCCGAAGAAAATTCGAAGGACACCAATCCTGATTTGTATTTTATGAAACAAGCGTTGGTGGAAGCGCAAAAAGCTGCTGCGCGGGACGAAGTTCCGGTGGGTGCAGTTGTTGTTTGCCAGGGACGGATTATTGCCCGCGGTCATAACCTGACCGAAACACTGACCGATGTTACAGCACATGCCGAAATGCAGGCCATAACGGCCGCCGCACAATTCCTTGGTGGCAAATATTTGATTGATTGCACATTGTATGTTACAGTGGAACCATGCGTTATGTGTGCCGGAGCATTGGGATGGTCACAGATAAGCCGGATTGTGTATGGAGCAGCTGACGAGAAACGAGGATTTATGCGCTTTGCCCCTGCTGCACTGCATCCAAAAACCGAAGTTGTTTCGGGAGTGTTGGAAGCAGAATGCAGTGCAATGATGAAGGAGTTTTTTAAAAAGAAAAGAGGGTAATGTGCTAATTTATTTTAATGTGCCAATATGCCAATGAAAGAAATTAATAAACATTTTTCTCTGTAACATATTGGCACATTATTCTCATTCTTTTAGTATTTAAAATTAATCACCACCACTTCCGATTGCGTACCAATACGGTATTGCGGACCCCAGAGTCCCAATCCCGACGACACATAATAATGCGTATTGCCTTTTTTAAGGTATCCGTATCCAACTTCAAACATTCGCTTCACAAACCAGCTTCCGGGAAAAAATTGTCCGTTGTGTGTATGCCCCGAAATTTGCAAATCCACATTGTTTTGCTCTGCTTCTTCCAGATGAAATGGCTGATGATCAAGCAAAATGACCGGTTTGGTTTTATCAATATTACTCATTATTTCATTAAGCGATTTCCTTTTGTGATTGGTTTTATCGTCGCGCCCAACAATATAAAAATCGTTATTCACCAAAAAAGCTGAATCCTGCAAAACTGAAATGCCCGATAGTTTGAAATAATCGGTAGCGGCATGAAGAGTTTCGGCATAGAAATCGTGATTACCGGTAATGGCAAACACACCGAGCGGTGCTTTTATTGCACTAAGTTCTTCATTCATTTTCTGATCGATAAGTGGTTTAACACCCCGATCGGACAAATCGCCGGCAATAAGTACAATATCAGGTTGTTGCGAATTAATAAGCGCTACATACTTTTTAAGTCGGCTTTTATCAATCGAAATTCCTAAATGAATATCACTTACCGCAACTATTTTTATATCCTTTCCTGATTTATTTTTTTCCACTGAAATATCGAGCTTAACCACTTCGGGATGGTTGAATTTGTAATTACCGATAATCATAACTATACCGATAATTACCAAGCTAACTAACATTGCCCAGTATCTGAATTGAACCAAACCTGCAGGAGCAAAATGCGTAAAATGATTTGTAACCCTTACAATATCGACCAGTATAAATGATAACAACAGGTAAATCATGACAATGAAATACGAAAGTCCGGCAAAACTCAACATTTTTGCTAAAACCGGAGGCAGATAATTACCAAAAATCATACTTCCCATCATGGATAGAAAAAGAAAAACTGAAATGATCAGATAAAAAATGCGAACGTTACCGGATGGTTGCAATGCCTGCCACCCACGGAGCAGCACATAACTGAGTAACGAAATAAGAAAAATTAAAACAAAGAAAAAGAAACCGTATTTCATAAGTAAATAATTGTTTATTAAAATGTTATATTAAATTAATACATTTGTCTATGATAAAAAACAGAACAAAATTCGGGTATCGAATCACACTTATAGCATCAAATCAATTAAATGTATTAACTTAATTTCAAGATGAAACGAAAATCTTAAAGAATTGTTTTGCAAAGATACAAAACAAATTTCGGGTGTGTTAAAATTTGGAGTCGTTTGCAATGTAAATGAGTTTATATATTTAAATATGAGTAAATTAAAATAAATTAAAACCAGGATACTTTCTTTTCA
>JAKLIM010000340.1 GCA_022709605.1 Bacteroidota bacterium
CAAACCATCATAATACCGATACTGTCCGCTTGTTGGAGTTATGGTAAAGAAATCCTGAATAAAATCCCATGCTACTTTTTGATTACTTGCCAACGTTCCACCGGCATTACATGCAACTAAACCCGGTGAATGATCTCCACCACTTAATTCGTTCCCACTTAAACTGTACTGATTTTTGTATGAATCCACACCTTTCGAGGCAAAGAAATTATGAAGTCGGTTTATCAGCATAACTTCATCTTCACTGGCTTTAAACCAGGCATAATCCATGGCCATATTCATGGCACAACGCCATGCATCGAAGCGAAAATCAGCATGACTTCCACCGGTTGGCGTCCCATTAAAGTTGGCATAATCGGGCATTAATCCGGTTTGTGTGTGTGCAAATTTTGGAAACATTTCGCGACTTTTATCAGCTAATTCTGCCCAAAACCAACGTTTATTATCAGCCCAATGACTCCATAACTGATAGAATGAAGGCAAATGATACGAAGGATCCGTGTGCATTGCAGATGAAGCGTACGGCACAAAAACTACCTGCTTTTCAGTTTCGTTAAACATATTGGTTGTTGACGAATTAATAAAGTGCCCTTTATTCATGCTATTCTCGAGAATATAGTTGGCTTCCTTCCAATAATTATTAATTCCCTCGCCATTTCCCCAGCGTCCGGCAGCAAACATCAAAGCCATAGCAAAATACTCATCGCCATCAGGAGCCGATTGAGCACTTCTTGTAACACCATCCTTGCTTACCTGCCAAGAGAAATAACCTTTTGTAGCTCCGGTTTGAAATTGCATATTGTTTTTTGCCCATTTCCACAATCGGTCAAACTCGGCTTTCTTGTCCAATTGCACACAAATCATCATGCCGTACGACATACCTTCGGAACGAATATCATCGTTACCGGTATCTAAAATATATGCTTCATCAACACCAACGGGATAATAAAGTGCTTCAGTAGTTGGATTTCCATAAAACATTCGATTCCACAGATACTCAAGCCTTTGATTTATTTGAATATCGGTATATCCGGCTTCGCTCAACATATTGCGATAAACACCGGTATAGAAAGCACCTTGCGCAGGTAATACCGGTGGATCCTTCTCCACTATTGGCCCTAAAAATGTAAAAATAATTTTATCAATGTAAGTATCATTACTTCCATTATCAGTTTCGAGTTTTAAGGCAATGGTATTTGAGCCTAAAAGAATATTTGGCATTTTAATATCGGATTCCGACACAGTTGCACCGGTTCCCGAAAACGTGTAAGCCTTGATTTTAGCTCCATTCACATACAACGAAACTCCTGCGGCACTTGTATTACTCGAAGCTCCGGTCACACTGACTTTATAATATCCTGGACCATCCGAAAAATCCTGTGTAGCTGTTCCCATATCGTTATTGGCATAAAGTGCAATTCCCGAAAATGGATTCGAGATTCTACCTGCATAAGGACCACTTAGCGTCATGTTTTCAGCTTCGATTGTAATTGAAAAAGCCGTAGTATTAATACCAAAAGCAATAAAAAAAACGATAAATAAAAAAGATATTCTCATTGTATTAAAATTAATTTTGTGAAATGTAATTGAAAATATACTTTACTTCAAAAGTAATATGTTTATTTTTCCAAAAACATCAATTAGTTGTATTATAGTTGGAATTCGTAACCTGAATATTTATTATCTTAGCCCAACGGGGTTGGATATGGATTGTTGTTAAAGTACTCAGGCACTTGATTCATTGTTTCTCCCGGACCTATTGGCGGATCTGAACTTAATACCAGTGAAATTTCGTTATCCAGCTTAATCAACTTAATTTGTGGAATCTCATATATTTTTTTCATATTGACTATTTTTTTACTTTCTGATTTCAAAATTATTTTCAAAAAACTCAGGGCAAATTTCTTTTTTTAATCAATTAAAGACTTAACAACAAACGACTTATCACCATTTTCCACTCTTACCAAATACACCCCTGAGTCAAAGTTTCTGTTCAATTGTGTTATTGCATTGCTCAACGATTGGCTGTAAATACTTTGTCCCATTGTATTGTAAACTGTGACTTTAGCATTTTCTGACAATAGAGTATTCATTTGAACCGTAAGGCGACCTTGAAGAGAAGACACAAACATCGCGGTTTTATCCACATTATCAATAGAAGTTGTACCTGTTGCTGATTTAAAGCGAATATCGAACCGATTATTGCTATTTATGGCATCCGAAGTGAAACTATAAGTTTTACCTTCAGTCAGGTCAAATTCAGTTTGAGTGTCATTGTCGAAGAGAACAATTTTCGTATCTACATCAATATTTTGTACCTGTGATGCGCGGATGCTGTAATTTTGGGTCTGTCCTGCAATAAAGCCCAGAGGAATTAGAGTAGAATAATTGTAGCTGTTCAACCCATTGATAACCAAACGTTCGTTGCCTACTATTGTGAAAATTTCGGGAACTGTTGCAATATTATTAAACATTTTGGGTGAATCGAAGCGATCGAATTCATCAGATGCTGAATTATTGAAATAAATTAATGCTTCATCTTTATTAATTCCGTTACTCACTTCAAGTCGTAGCGTTTGATTTTTAACAGCAGGAGCTTTAAACTTATTGCCGGATACATCAACATGATGACGCATAGTGTTGTTTACCGTGAAACTTGTTGATGTTACAGCATCTTTAGTGCGTACCCAAAAAGCCTGCATTGGGGGAATTGTATTTGTAATGGTTGTATTGGCATTCCCACTTACTGTGTGCCAACCAGCTTCTGTCGTATATTGGATCGTAGAGAATGTATAAGTACTTACAGGAGCTTCTACTGTAACAGCAGTTTTTGTTCTGTACCATAAAGTATTCAACAAATCAGTATTCGCACCAGAAACTGCTTGCCAGTCGAGATAGGACGGATAAGGATTACCCACTAAATGGAACTTACCACCTGTAACCGCAGAACTTGTTAAAGGTAAGGGTGTGACAGTACCATTATTCAGAGGTCCGGTAAAAGTAACAACACCATTTGCAGCTAATTTACCAACAAATCCTTTCAACGGTGTCAGAGCAACATCGGTAGCAGTTATTTCTGTCCAGCTATTGCCGGCAACATTTCTTTCCCAAAGCGAATTTCCTGTGGTTGCTTTAAATACTGCACTGGTGGCATTGCTTACTGGGCTTGAAAAATTCCAGTTGCGATTGGCGGTAAGGTATTGATTAACTACTGCATCGCCGATTATTGTGGCAGTACCATCGTTTATAAAAGTAGCTGTGCCATTGGCTTCATTGCTTTCGAGGAATAATCTCCCTGACAACTGAAGTAATTTGCTAGTTGGAACAGTTAGTTTTCCACCTGCTCTTACAATAATTTCGGCCACTTCTGTATTTAAATCCACTGTAAGCTCGTGTCCGTTTAATACGCGTATAGATTTGGCATCAGCTGTAGGAGCAGCTGTAGCACTCATCCAACCTGTATTATTTACCGACGATTGCCAGGTAGTAATTTCAGATATATTACCTGAACCACGGGTTGCAAAATGATTGGTAGCCGCAGTTGCAGCCTTAGTGGTGACAGTTATTGGATTCGAGTTTGTACTTGTGTTTGTACCACGAACCCGATAATAATAAGTTGTACTAGCCGAAAGACCGGAAACTACATAATTAGCGACATTACCCACATTCAGATTATCGAATCCATTTACCATATTGGTAAAAGTATTATTTGTAGCCACGTCTAAGAAGTAAGCTGTCGAACCTTCGAAAAGTGACCATTGGGCTTTGAAACTTGTTGAATTGATATGTGTAGCAGCAGTGGCGGTAGTAGCAGTAGGGGCTGGTGCAGGTGAGAGTTTTACGTTATCGATAAAGTAACTACCATCTCCGGTGCGCATACCAATATCAAGAACAAATGTATTACCGGCAGTTTTTCCAGCGAGATTAAATTCTCTGGTTGTCCATGCGTTAGTAGTTGTACCTCCCGATGCAACACTAAACTGTTCCACGCTATTAAAATAAACTTTAATATCTTTATAATTCTGATCGTAACCTGATTGAAGATATTCATCAAACGACAACTTCTCATAATCAGAAAGTACTTTTCCAACAGGTAACTGAACATTCAATCTGAGATACCTATCCCATTCAGTAATTCTTATATAAGCCGATTTTTGTGACCCATTTG
>JAKLIM010000341.1 GCA_022709605.1 Bacteroidota bacterium
TTAATTAGTTCCTTTTTTAAAACATAATGATGTGAAATGCTGTTTTCGCTTAAGTGAATGGAATAAACCTGAACCAATTCCCAACCATCTTCTCCCATGTAATTTAGTGCATCGACTATGGTGTTAAATTTCAACTTTTTGCCATTGTCACCCGTAAGTTTTTTTGTTTTAAACCAGGGAATCTTTTCTCCAAAATCAGCTTCAATGGTGGAGTTTCTGCCAAAATTGCCTGTAAAAGTAAGTTCACAATATCCAAACTTTTTGAGTGTGGTTTGTGGATCCGTAGTTTGTGATAAAGCAGAAAAAAAAGATATACATACAAATACTACAGACAAAATAATTTTTTTCATTTCAATAATTTGTTAAAAAGGAAGATTTGACTTACTTGAATTCATTTTATGTTTCGCAAAATTCATAAATAAAAATCATTCGTGCAAATATTAGGCTATAAATTTAAATAAAAAATGAGACCCAACTTAAAGGGTCTCGTTTTTTGAAAAAATAACTATTTGCAATGAAATTAATGTTTCACCGGAGTCATTTTGAAACTAAATTCGTAACTCTTATACGGAATTCGATATTGAGGAAGCGGTAACGCACCCCAACTGGTGACGCACCCAACACCCATTTGCATTTTATCAATGCAAATATTGGTGTAATTTGCTAATGGAATTTCAGGTGAATGACGTTGATCTTTATCGCGTCCATCGTCCAACGATTCGATACTGTAATTTAAAGCCGAGGCCGAAAATTCATTTTCAGCAGTGAATTTAAGCCCTTTGCCGGATTTATTCAGCATTTTCCAACAACGGATATCGGTTTTATTGCCGTTTTCCTGCGGACGAATGTAAGGATGAAATTGTTCGGCAACTGACTGACGGTAAATGCCTAAGCTGGATGAATTATTGCGGTCGGAATAATTTTCGTAAGGCCCGCGCCCGTAATATTCAACGGTTTCGAACGATCGTGGCATTTGCATTTGCATACCGAAGCGGAACATTTCTGAAACCTTAGCTGTATCGGAAGCCTGCAATTTTTCTGTTACAATTATACTGCCGGTATGATCGATTTTATAGGTCATAAATAATTTTGCCGAAACCGATTTCATTTCATAAACTGCCGATACAAGTACCTGATTGTTTACTACTTCATGTTTCAAGCTTTCGAGGCGCATGCGTGGATTTTTCCAAACACCGTATCTGTTTTGCAATTGTGCTCCAAAATCGTTATCGGTTGGTGCACGCCAGAAATTAGCACTTAATTTACCTTCACTGTCCATCATTTTTACGCCGTCAACACAATATCCTGTCAACCAGCCTTCGTGTTTATTGAACTCAATATTGAAATTTTTACCGTTGATTTTCAGATAATTGTAATCGTTTTCTTTCACAACAGGTGTTACAATTACTTCGTTAATACCGGCAACTGTTAATTCCATTGGTTTGAAACTGAATTTATTAATAACTAATTGACGTTTAGCTACTTCGAACCCGGCTTGTAGAAGTTGTTCTGCATTTTTGAGTTTAAAACTTATGTTCAGTAAAATTTCAGAATTTGCATCCAATTTTTTCAAATCATAATTTAGTTTCAATTCTTTTGTTTGCAATGGCGCAACATTCAAATCCCAAACTAAACCACTTTGTTGAGCTACACCATTCGATAAAATTTGCCATTCGGCATAATAACCCGAAAGATCGCGGAAGAAATTTTCGTTATACACCGATATTTTGCCTGAATTCAAATCCACTGCTTCAGCCCAAATCGACTGATAATAATATCTAACTTCCTGAGCATGAGGATTCGGTTTGCGATCCGGACTTATTAATCCATTGTCTAAGAAGTTGTTATCTGAGCCATCATATTTATTATAATCGCCACCGTAGGCATAAATCTGAATGCCGTCTTTGTTGGTTTTGTGTAATGACTGATCCACAAAATCCCAGATAAAACCACCCTGATATTTTGGATATTTGCGTGTTAAATCCCAATATTCTTTGAATCCACCCTGCGAATTTCCCATGGCGTGAGCATATTCGCACTGAATAAGCGGTTTGGTTTTCGTATCGTCTTTGCAATATCTTTCGCAACCTTCGTAACCCAAATACATGGGGCAGTAAATGTCGGTAAATTCGTTGGTGCGTGCTTGTTCGTACTGAACCGGACGACTTTTATCCTCGGCTTTTATCCATTTGTAACACGCTTCGAAGTTTGGCCCGAATCCGGCTTCGTTACCCAATGACCAAAAAATAATGGAAGGATGATTGAATCCGCGTTGTACATTCCGCTGATTACGTTGCAAATGAGCTATATCGTATTGAGGATCTTTGGCCAGCGTTTTCTCGCCATATCCCATGCCGTGACTTTCGACATTTGCTTCAGCCACTACATAAATTCCATATTGGTCGCACAACTCGTACCAGAAATTATCATCGGGATAATGACAAGTACGTACAGCGTTGATATTCAATTCTTTCATGGTTCTAATGTCCTGAATCATGCGCTCGCGCGAAACATAATAACCAGCATCAGGATCCATTTCGTGACGGTTAGCACCTTTGAAAAGTACTGGTTGACCATTCACTAATAATTGTGCATTCTTGATTTCAATTTCGCGGAAACCTACTTTTACAGGAATAACTTCCAGCGTTTTGTTGCCTTCTTTTACAGTTGCCACAAGTGTATAAAGATTTGGTGTTTCAGCCGTCCATTTGGCCGGGTTTTGTACTGCCATTTCGGTGTTTAATTTACCCGCACCACTCACTGTTTTTGTTGCAACTGATTTATTATCAGCATCTATTAAATCCAACTTAACCGATAAATTGCCTTTCAAATTCAAAGCAATATTCAGTTTTCCGTTTACATATTTCTCATCCAAATCGGGAGTAATGCGAATATCATCCAGCTTTTTTGCATTGCGAGTGTACAGGTAACAATCGCGTGCAACTCCGCTCAAACGCCAGAAATCCTGATCTTCGAGATAAGTTCCGTCGCACCAGCGGAAAGTCTGGAATGCTATCAGATTTTTGCCCGGCTTAAGGTATGAAGTCAGGTTAAATTCTGCTTCGAGCTTGCTATCTTCGCTGTAGCCTACAAATTTTCCATTCACCCACAAATAAATATTCGAAGTTACCGAACCGAAATGGGCAATAATTTCTTTGCCTTTCCAGTTGGCCGGAACAGTGATTTCGCGGCGGTACGAACCCACATGATTTTCAGCTTCGGGTACAACGGGTGGTTTCGACATGTACTGATTGCGCCAGGCATAACCGGTGTTTACATAAACCGGGTCACCGTAACCATTCATTTCCCAAATCCCGGGAACCGGCATTTTCGACCAGCTTTTATCATTAAAATCAGCTCTGAAAAAGTCGGTAGGGCGGAGGTTTGCATCTTTTACCCAATTAAAATTCCAAAGTCCGTTTAATGTCACAAAATTAGCCGAACTTGCTTTACAGCCTTTCAAAGCAGCTTCTTCTGTTTCGTAAGCGAAATAATTGGTATGCATTGGCATCCGGTTCAGTTCGTTTATTTTCGGATTTTGCCACTCGTTGTTTTGTGCAAAACTGCTAAGTTGTGCCAGAAACATTAATAAAATCAGTTTGTGTCTCATGTTTTTGTAAAAAAATTATAGTTTTATAAAGTTGAAATTTTATTATAAGTTTGGATGCAAATTTAAAGAAAATTTACCCAATAATATTGTCTGATTTTTTTTTTGCATTTAAATGATACATAATTGAACGAATTTTGTACTTGTTATCACACAAATTTTTGAACCAGTATATACACAAAGAATAACGTGAATTTAAGGCTCAATGTGAAGTGTATTTTGAAAAATATTTATACTAAAAAAATTATTTAAATCGAAAAATCATCAAAATGTTCAGAGATTAAAATTATATTTGTCTCATAAATTACAAAAATTGACTATCAATCAATTTTTTTCAAATTCAATCCTAAATTTCAAATATTAATAAAACATGAAATTATCAGTATATTTGAGTAAAGTTATCCATTTTTTTAATATGGAAGCAGAACTTGAGGACTCAAATGCAGTATATGAGGAGATTAAAAAAGGCATTATATTCAAAGGTACAAATCTTTGGATTTTAATATTTGCCATCCTGCTTGCTTCTGTAGGACTAAACAT
>JAKLIM010000342.1 GCA_022709605.1 Bacteroidota bacterium
TTTGCAATATGATCAACGATAAATGTCTGTTTCTCGGTAAATTCCTGAACAAAACGAATTGTGTTAGGTAGATGTTTGGGAAAAATCAGAATATCATACGCCAAATTGTATTTCTCCAGAATTTTTACTCCTCTTATAAAATCAGGTCGGAGCATAAAATCAATGTCTTCTTCGTCGTGAATCACGTGCCGAACACCTACAGCTTTGGGATGTTGAGCAAAAATCCGAATATCATTTTCCACATTCTCCGATTGTAAATCTAACCATCCAACTACACCTTTAATATGCGGATTTTCATCTGCTAACTGAAGCAACCAGTTGGTTTCGATTAAATTTTGCCTCGCCTGAACTGCCACCGAGCCATCGAAACCTGAATTTTGAAGTTCGGACATTAAATCAGCCGGTAAAAAATCACGTTTAATGACCGACATATTATCGCCCATCCAACCATAATCGTCAGTGTTGAAATGCCAGTAATGCTGATGACTGTCTATTTTCATTTGGAATAAAGATTAAAGAACAAAGAGTAAAGACATTAAAGAAAAAAATGAATCAAAAGAATATTACAAATAACGATATTCTTTACTAATTAACCCATTTTCTTTCATTTCGTACCAGAATTCTTCGGGTACTTTAGTAGTAACTGATTCTACATTTCCTTTAATATGCTTCGGATTAGATGTATTCAAAGCGATACTAACTACTCCGGGAGCGCTAGTGGCAAAACTTACACAAGCTACGGCCGGTGAAATATTATGTTTTTTACATATTTCGAAGAAATTTTCACGCCATTTGAAAATTGCCTTATTTTCTGCAGAATTAGGTTCAATTAATTTGTAGTCGAAAAATTTACCGCCAATCAAAAATCCTGCATGAAAAACAGCTGAGTTTACAATGCTGATGCTTTTCTTATGAAGCGATTCCATAAAATCGAGCAGTTCCTGTGGATGATGCAAAATGGTCATACTGTTGGCAAACATAACCCAATCCAACTCTACAGCTTTCGAAATTTCTTCGATCACTTTCCATTTTTTTGCTCCTACACCAATGGCTTTCACTTTTCCTGCTTTTTTCAAATCGGCTAAAGCGCGATATGCTTCAACTATTTCAAAAAAACGCTTATCTCTTTCTTTTGCAGTTGCAGCGCCATCGAGGTATTCATCGGGGTCGTGTACCGATGCCAATTGTGGCGAATATTTTCCTCCTAATAACTGATTTCCCTGTTCGTAACAGTGAAGTATGCCTTCGTAACTGATATCCTGAGCAGCGTCATTCTTCAAATCCATCCAAACGCCCTGTTCGAAAGTGGGTTCGGAGGTGAGAAGGGGCGTACGTTTCCATCCTAATTTATTGCTTATTATAACATTTTCAGGCGAAATATTGAGTGTATCGAGACATTCACCCAACATTTCGAGCGCCAGACCTGCACCATATTTACCTGCACTATCGAAAACAACAGGAGAAGGAACAAATTCCATTGCTTGTTTTACAATTTCAAGTTTTGTGTCAAAAGGTAATGCCTGATAAAGATTTCCCAATGCGCTTGTCCCGAAAATTATGGGTGGGACCTTGACTCCTGTTTTTCCAATTTCAGATAGTTTCATGATTTCTTTTTATATTTCATTTTTTAAGTACACAAAGATAATTATTTATTTTCTTTTCGATTGATAATAATTGATACCATTATCGTTATAATTGATTTTTTTTAATCAGTATTAAATCATTCTTTTAGTCTCCAATAAAAAAATCTCTAAAAATTAAATTATTTTGAAAAATTTTAAAATATTTGACTAAAAGCTTTGATATTTAAATATATCATATTATTTTTGCGATATCAAAATAATATCATTATAAATTTAAATTCAAATGAAAACAAAAGAAGAAATTTTTAGCGGAGTAAAACTTCAGGGCATCCCGATGTTACTTTTCAATTTACTCTTTTTGGTTGGTATTGTGGTTCTGTTTATTTGGACAATGAACCAGTCTTTTTCAACAGCACTGACAGCTGTTATTATTATTGTAGATGTATTGTTGTTAATTCTGAACAGTTTGTTTTGGGGTGGTTTTATGCAAATTGAACCAAACGAAGCCAGAGTGATGATTTTCTTCGGAAAATATGAAGGTACAGTGAAAGAAAATGGATTTTTCTGGGTAAATCCATTTTACACCAAGAAAAAACTAACACTGCGTGCCCGAAATTTGGATGCCGAACCGATCAAGGTAAATGACAAAACAGGAAATCCTGTTATGATTGGGATGGTAGTTGTTTGGCGTGTAGCAGATACTTATAAAGCTTCTTTTGATATTGATAATGCTTCCATGACAACCACCATTCCTGGTACTACTTTGATCGATAATGTGGGTCAAAAGATGAAATCATATGAAAATTTTGTGAAAATTCAGTCGGATTCGGCATTGCGATATGTAGCTGGAATATATTCTTATGATCATACCGGAACCGATCAGGAAACAGAGTTAACACTTCGTTCGGGAGGTGAGGAAGTGAACAATATTCTCGAAACACAAATAAATGAGCGATTAGTCATTGCAGGTATAGAAGTGGTGGAAGCCCGTATAAATTATTTGGCCTATGCTCCTGAAATTGCATCTGTTATGCTTCGTCGTCAGCAAGCGGATGCCATTATTTCTGCCCGCGAAAAAATTGTGGAAGGAGCCGTAGGAATGGTCAAAATGGCATTGAAAAAATTGTCCGACGAAAATATTATTGAACTTGACGAAGATAAAAAAGCAGCCATGGTGAGCAATTTACTCGTGGTTTTGTGTAGCGAAGAAGGTGTGCAACCTGTTGTTAATTCAGGCACATTACACCAATAAATTCATTTACTATTTTCATATTTACAATTTACCATTTAAGAGTTGGCAAAAGAATCAAAAAATAAGAGTTTTGTGCTACGCATCGATTCAGATATAATGGATGCAGTAGAGAAATGGGCTGCTGATGAATTTCGCAGTACCAATGGTCAGATTCTGTATATTCTCGATCAGGCCTTGAAAAAAAACGGGAGATTGCCAAAAAAGAAAAAGGATCAGGGTGTTTAATGCAAGCAGACCGCAATCAACAGATTGCGGTTTTTTGTTTTTATAGAATTTAATAAAATGTAGAGTAACCTTATTTAGCGGAAGTTAAGTGATTTTTTGCAAATTATATTGTATCTTTGTGCCCGAAATTTAATAGTTTAAAAAAAGAAAAATGTAATTTTATGAATGTAGTTACAAAAACCATCGCACTCGGTGATGGACGTACCATTTCTATTGAGACAGGAAAATTGGCTAAACAAGCCGATGGATCTGTTATGGTTCGCATGGGCGATACCATGCTGTTGGCCACAGTTTGTTCGGCCGCTGATGCTGCTCCCGGAACGGATTTTATGCCGCTTTCGGTAGATTATAAAGAAAAATTTGCCTCTTCAGGTCGTTTCCCCGGTGGTTTCCTTCGTCGCGAAGGTCGTGCTTCGGATTACGAAATTTTAGTTTCACGCCTTGTTGACCGCGCTTTGCGCCCGTTGTTTCCCGATGATTATCATGCTGAAACTTTTGTTACTGTTACAATGTTTTCTGCCGATGGCGTTGATATGCCGGATGCATTAGCAGGTTTAGCCGCTTCAGCTGCTCTGGCTGTTTCTGATGTTCCTTTCAACGGTCCAATCTCTGAAGTACGTGTTGCCCGTATCAACGGACAATTCGTAATTAATCCAACTTTCGAACAACTTGAATCAGCCGACATGGAAATCATGGTTGCTGCTACGCTTGATAATATCATGATGGTGGAAGGCGAAATGAAAGAAGTGAGCGAAGATGATTTGTTAGCTGCTATGAAAGTGGCTCACGAAGCTATCAAAGTTCAATGCCAGGCACAAATTGAATTAATGGAAGCTGTGGGTAAAACGGTAAAACGTACGTATTGCCACGAAGAAAATGACGAAGATCTGAAAAAAGATATTTGGGCTAAAACTTACGATAAAGTGTATGCTGTAGCTGCTTCGTGCAATACCGACAAACACTCACGCGTTGAAAACTTCGAGGCTGTAAAAGCTGAATATATCGCAGCATTGGAACCTGAAGTTGCTGCCGAGAAAAAAGGATTAATCAGCAAATATTATCACGAAGTGGAA
>JAKLIM010000343.1 GCA_022709605.1 Bacteroidota bacterium
ATGTTTTGCGTTTTCCAAATTTGGTACTGATTATATTTAACGGAAATACTGCCAATACGCCCACTATAGCCCACAAAGTTCCGTTCAAACCTAAAATGTAGGCACCTTGTACTTTGTCTCCTCCAAATATATAAAAAATAGGTATATACGAACCTAATAAGGATACAAAATTAAATCCCATGGCCAAAGTAAAAACACTAATGGTAAGAATCACAAAATTTTTGTTTGAGATGACCATTTTCATGTCTTTCCAAAAATTTGATTTTTCTTGTTTTTTTACAATATATTTGAATTTGGGTTCTCTTAATTTAAAGAACCACCAAAAAGACAATGGTATCAACAAAGCCGCTATCATCAATGAAACATAGCGCATTCCATCCATTTCTGTCCCTCCTACTCCTTTGAAAATGGTTAGATTTGCCAACCAGAAAAGCCAGGGCGTGCTCATAGCAAAAAGATTGCCCACAAAACTTTTGGCACTAAAAAGGCGTGTACGTTCGTGGTAATCGGTTGTCATTTCCATTCCAAGTGCACCGTGAGGAATTTCAAATAAATTTACCGCTGTGAAAAACAACAATAAGGTAACTAAAATATATACCAATTGAAATGCCTGATAACCACCATCGGTTGGAAACCATTGCTGAACGGTTTCACCTTTGGGAATAAACCAAATCACAACAAAAAATACGGCGGACAGAATTCCTCCAATTAAAAGGAATGGCCGTCTTCTTCCCCAACGCGAACGCGTATTATCTGACCAGTGTCCTATGAAAGGATCTGAGAATGCATCCCACAATCGGGGAACTATCAAAATTGCTCCGAGCCAAAAAGCACTCAAACCTAAACTTATGTTTCCCATCAAACCTATCAAAATTCCGGCAACATTAAACAATGCGATGGGAATAATTCCACCTGCGCCGTAAGCTGCAAGTTGTGCAAAACCTATCTTGTCCGTTTTTGGAGCGTTGCCCGTTGTGATTTCTTTTTCTATCATTTTGTTGGATTTTTTTTCAAATACTATTAGAAATTTTCGTTATAAAACAAAGATTAATACTCAATAACAACATTTGCCGGCGTTTGCATTATTTGAATGTATTTATCTGTAAATGTTTTGATTTCCTTGCCGTTTACACTCACTTTGGTTGGTAATTTTGAGCCGTTGAAATTTTGAATTTTAATTCCATTTGAAGGCAATTTCAAATCGCCGGTGATATTAAAATGGTATGCTTTATCAACTTTATTTATGCTGAATGATACTTCGCCATAATAAGTTGGTAGTTGGCTCACCGACATTCCCTGTGGAGCGTCAATCCAATCCTGATACAAAGCTGAAGCCAGCACCAACGCATTGTCGTACTCATTTTCGTATACAAACATCGAGCGAATGGCATTTACAAAATCAGAACCTACCCACGTGTGTGGCATATCGCCAACGTAACCGGCATTTCTATAATCTTTCCAAACCACTTCTGCCCAATGATGCCAAGCCTGCGGACGCTGGTCGTGAAGGAAATATGCTATCAATTCGTGCGCACGTTCAGGCTCATTAAGCATTATAAATGAACCAATTACACGATTTTCGTAGGGTGTATAATTTACCCAATTAATAGTATTGTTTTTACGATTGGTAAAATTTTCGTAATACTTATCAAAGGTGTTGAAAATCTGCGGTTTAGGCAGATTTATAAATTCATTGCATGGAGATAATGCAACCGTGGTGGATGTTGCATCAAAATCGCCCAATTCAGCACAACCCGGAATGTAATTAATTCCCTTGTTTTTCATAGCCAAATTGATTGAGTTATACAGATTTCCGGTAAATGTATTCCGAATTTCAGCAATACGTTTTTGGTCAGCAGCATTTCCTAAAATATGCTGAATATCAGTTGCATCTTTCAATCCTTTGATCGTGAAGAAATTATCCCAATAAGAGTGCATTGGTTTTGCGGAATACCCTTCGTGACTAATTGATTCGGGAACTAAACCATACAACGAACGGATACTGTCGTTCCCGGTTTTATAATAATCGGTGCTTCGTTCATCCATCATTTGTTTGATATAACTTACAACCGAAAGGATATTTTTGTTTTGATTTTTCAGAAAATCCAGGTCTTTTGTGAAATTATAATATTCCCGAATGGCATAAATAAATTGTCCTTCGCTGTCGTTTTCAGGAACAGGATCGGGTCCGCGTTTATCAACCACACAAGGAACTTTTCCATTTTCGTACAAATAATCCGAATACCAATTGAGGTAATCTTTTACTTCAGTAACAATTCCGTTTTTCAATAAAGCCGAAGAGGTAAGTGCACCATCACGAATCCAACTTCGTTCGTAACTTCTCGAACCCGGTTGAAATCCGGCTTTATCCCTGTTAATGAGAATGTAAATCAATTGTGATTTATAGGAATCAAGCAATTTATCAGCTGAAGCAGGTAAGTTGAACTTCACATGATTCACTCTTTCCGACCAATAATTTACGGCATTTTCAAACTCTTCAGCAACCAGTTCATTCGTTATTTCAGCCGAATTTGATTTGGTATTGTAATAAGGTGATTTTATGTAAAGTACCTTTGTTTCATTGGGTTGCAAAGTCAGGGCGTAACGCATGACTCCAGTAGCTAAGCTTGCAGCATCGGTAACAGCAAGTTGACGATTGAATTTTTGCTCTTTCAGAAGCGAAACAACATCGCCATCGTTTATGCTGTAGGTTGATAAATCCTGAAAAGGTAAAGTAGAATAAATAGTTTTTCCATCAATATCAACTGATTTATTATCAACACCTTGTATGCTTTTAATTTTCCCAGCTCCACCTACTAAATTCAAATCCTGATAATATGGATTTACCTGATAAGGACGTAAAAGTGCTAAAAAATCGAAGTTTTGAGTTTGTGATGTGGTATTTTTAAAGGTATATTTGATGTAAAGATTCGAACTTTTGTTGGCTTCACCTCCCGAACTTACTTCAACAGCAAAATTCAGGTTATCCATTTTCCAGTTCACACCCGGAAGAAACATAAAATCCCGGGGGTTGCCAGAATTTCCCATACTTTGAGTTACTTCCACATTGCTCCAGTTATATAATTTTCCATTTTGCAAAATCATTGGTTCGACTGAAAATGCACCTTTTTCAGCTTCCACCATGCCGTTTTCGCTTAACAGTCCTTCTTGCGTATCGTTATTCACGCCGGTAATGGTAAAAAAAGATGCTTGTTTGAGGAAATAACTCGGATAATTGCCTTTTTCAGAATTTTGCGCGTTGTAAATCAGGAATTTATTACGCCCGTCAACATCTTTAGCATCAATAAATTTCAATTCGGCGATACCGAATTTTTGACTGTTCGATTGGTTCAATTCCAGTTTGATGTACCGTGGTTCAGCATCTTCAAAGCGAATTATATTTTTCTGATTTGCATTTTTTGCATTTTCGAAAACCTTTTCCCAGTTTTTACCATCATCGGATAAATAAACAGCAAACTGATTGGCAAACTGATTCTTAACCCATGCTATGTTCAATCCACCCATTTCACGTTTTTGTTTAAAATCAATGAACAGGGTTTGTTTCTTCGCATTTTTTGATTTCCACGAAGTTTCAGGTTTCCCATCAAACATAAAATCGGCGCCAAATTTGCTTTTTGGCTTGATAGTAGTTTTTGGTTGCGGATAGTTTGTCGTTTCGGGCGGAAGTTGTTCAAATTTCAAATCGTCGACCCAAATCGTACCTTTTCCACCTACCATAGAGGCTATTGTGAATTCAATGCGGTCGATTCGCGGAGGTTTTGCACTAAAATTCGGACCCCAGGCAAATTCTATATTTCTTTTTTTGATTTTAAATTTCTTCCATTCGGTAGGGAAAACAAAACTTCGGCGATTCACAAACCAAACATTATCGCCCGAAGCATCAATCACTTTGAATTCGAAATTATTAGAAGGAGAATTGGCTTTCATCCAAAACGTAATTTCGTAATTTTCGGGAAGAGTTAACGGAAACAATTTTTGAAATCCACTGTAGCCCGTTCCTTTTGTAAAATCATAATCCAACCGTATGGCAGTTCCTGTGCGTCCGTTATCAGTAGAAATATTCATTTTCACATCGCCACCTTCCGATTTTATATATTTCCAACCATC
>JAKLIM010000344.1 GCA_022709605.1 Bacteroidota bacterium
GCGACAAACCTACAAGCCTTGGAAAGTGCCTACTTTCGGTTATCCAAAAACAAGAATGTTGCTAATGGTTGAATATACTGACGGAAGTTCAGAAACCATTTCGACAAAAGACAATTGGAAACTAAATGCCGATGGACCTGTGCGCAGCAATAACGAATACAATGGAGAGGAATATGACGCACGCAAAGAATTAACAGGTTGGAATGAAGCAGGTTTCGATGATTCGAAGTGGGATAATGCACAGCGGGTGCGATTTCCTGAAGGCAAAGTACGTGCCCAAATGATGCCAGGAATGCGCGTAGTGGATAAACTTAAAGTGCTTACGATAAAACCGCTCGGCAACAAATATATACTTGATATCGGTCAGAATATCGCCGGCTGGTTGCACATAAAAGTACGCGGTAATGCCGGAGATTCAATCAAACTGCGCTTTGCTGAAACGCAGCAACCCAACGGCGAACTTTACACCGAAAACCTCCGCTCGGCACGTCAAACAGATGTTTACATAATGAAAGGCGATGCCAATGGCGAAGAATGGACACCCGCTTTTGTGTATCACGGATTTCGGTTTGTGGAAATTTCAGGGTTAAAATACGAACCTACGGCAACTGATTTTACAGCCGAAGTGGTAAGTGACCAAATGGAGCAAACCGGTAAAATTGAGACTTCGAATGCAGTGTTGAATCAGGTACTTAAAAATGTCTGGTGGGGGATTTTGGATAATTACAAAGGAATGCCTGTGGATTGCCCACAACGCGATGAACGTCAGCCCTGGTTGGGCGATCGTGCTACAGGTTGCTGGGGCGAGAGTTTCATGTTCGACAATCAACGCTTGTATGCCAAATGGGGAGCCGATATCCGTGATGCTCAACGTCACGATGGTTGCATCCCCGATGTTGCGCCCAATTACCTTACCTATTACACCGACAATGTAACCTGGCCGGCTGCTTTACCCATGCTCTCGGATATGCTCTATACTCAATTTGGCGATCGTAAACCAATTGAGGATAATTATCCTGCAATACGCAAATGGATGATTCATATGGAGAAAAACTATTTGTCAAAAGACTATCTGATGACAAAAGATGAATATGGCGATTGGTGTGTTCCCCCCGAGGATTTGAAAATGATACACAGTCAGGATCCGTTTCGCAAAACTGATGGTACATTGATTTCTACTGCCTATTATTACAAATTATTGAGTGTCATGAGTAGATTTGCTAAATTACAAAATCTCAAAAACGATGCTAAGACATTTGAACTTTTGGCAACTAAAATAAAGGCTGGATTTAATAACAAGTTCTTCCACACTGATTCGTTATTTTATGGAAATAACAATACGACTTCCAATCTGTTACCATTGGCTTTTGGTATAGTTCCACAACAATATGTTGATACCATTGCCAAACGTGTATTGTACAATACTGTTCCTGCGAATATTGTTTCGCAAATTGGCACCGGTGATTTAAACATAGGTTGTGGGGTTATTGGCATACAATTTCTGTTGCGTGAGTTGAGCAAAATGGGACGCGCCGATGTGGCTTTTGCATTGGCATCGAACAATAAATATCCTTCGTGGGGTTACATGGCTGCCAATGGTGCAACTACTATTTGGGAATTATGGAACGGAAATACTGCCGATCCGCGCATGAATTCGGGCAATCACGTGATGCTGCTTGGCGATTTGGTCATATGGGCTTACGAAAACCTGGGTGGAATAAAGTCCGACTATAACAATATAGCTTTCAAACACGTAATTCTAAAGCCCGATTTCTCTATTCCTGATTTAGAATTTGTAAATGCTTCGTACGTTACTCCTTATGGGAAAGTGGTGAGCAACTGGAAAAAATCGTTGATAAAGCTTCATTGGGAAGTGACTATTCCTGTTAATACAACAGCAGAGTTGCATTTACCCAATGGAAAAATTCAGAAAACAGGTTCGGGAAGTTATACTTTCGATGTGGATATTCCGCAGCAAAAAGGAATTGTTACCAATGAATTTCTATACGAAAAAGCAGATTTTCCACAGTGTCATTCAGCTACCATTGTCGAAACCACCAACGGTGATTTGGTGTCGGCATTTTTTGGCGGAACGCGCGAAGGTGCACCGGATGTTTGTATTTATACCTGCCGAAAAGACAAAGGCAGTAACACCTGGACTGAACCTGCACTGGCTGCCGATGGTATTCTGAGTGCCACCGAACGCAAAGCGTGTTACAATCCTGTTTTGTACCAACAACCCGCAGGTCCTTTGTATCTATTTTATAAAATAGGAAAAAATGTAGCCGACTGGAAAGGATTTCTGAAAATGAGTAACGATGGCGGTCGTTCCTGGAGCAAAGCCTTTCCCCTACCCGAAGGTTATTTAGGTCCGATTAAAAATAAAATTGTAGATGTGGATGGAAAATCCATTGCGCCATCAAGCAGAGAAACGGGTGGTTGGAAAGTATATCTAGAAATAGCCGAAGATGGCGGACGCAGAACGCATATTGTTGGTCCGTTGACGGCCGATAGCGCTGTAATGACACAAAATATGTTGCCCAATGGAAATCAGAAAGAAGATACAGAATCGGGCGGTAAATCCATTCAAAAAACCATTCAGGCCATTCAACCGAGTATTTTGGTTCACAAAGATGGCCGTTTACAAATCCTGTGTCGCACCCGCAACGGGCGAATAGCCACAGCCTGGAGTTCGGATAAGGGTGAAACCTGGACACCGCTTTCGTTAACCAATTTACCAAATAATAATTCCGGAACTGATGCGGTTACATTACAGGACGGCCGCCATGTATTGATATACAATGCAGTTGCCACGCCTCCCGGTGCACCCAAAGGAGTTCGTACACCTTTGAATATTGCCGTTTCGGACGATGGTGTGAATTGGAAAATGGTAATGACACTCGAAGATTCACCCGTTTCACAATACTCCTACCCCGGCATTATTCAGGGAAAAGACGGACGGATTCATGCAGTTTACACCTGGCGCAGACAGCGGGTGAAATACGTGGAGATAAAATTGTAAAAAGCTCCTTTTGAAATCAATACAACAAGTTTTAGGGTATATATGCCAAAAATAGTTGGTAAAAAGTTTTGGAAACCTTATTGGTATTGATTTATAGAAAAGTTTATTGAAACGATTCTCAGTAAACTTTTCTATAAAGTTGTGAATAGGTTTTCTTAGCCATAAATGAATACCGGAAATGAAAAGAATCACCAAATATTTTTGGCATCGTTACCAGTTTTAGTAAAAATAAGTGATCTGATTTTTATTGTAACCCTCATTGTCAACAGCTCCCCTCTCCTCAAGTAGAGGGGTTGGGGTGAAGTAAATTTTAGAAATGAGCCTTATAATCTTTACTACTGATAAATATCTTATTCTTGTTAATTTATTGCACTGATTTTGATAAAACTTCAGATACAAATTTATTGATGGATTCACCCCTCGTTCTTGCTGAAATAGCTATTCGCCTGTGTAGTTCAGGTGAAAGTCGAACATTGAAACTCCCTTTGTAACTTTTTTCTGCGTCTAATTTTTCTTTTTCGCAATCTTTCAAATGTTCATCAATAACGTATCTAAATGCATCTGTAAGTTCTTTTACACTTTCACCCTCAAAAGTAATTAAATCATTGATTCCCTCCACTTTCCCAAAGAACACATTATCGTCGGCTGAGAAATGAACACTCCCGATAAAACCTTTATAATTAATAATATCTTTCATGCTGTTTCAATTTTAAATTAAATTTTGCTTTTTTAGTCTTTGCTCTTTGTTCTTTGTTCTTTGTTCTTTGTTCTAATCATTCATTCTCCCTTCATTTCCAACAACTTCACTTTTCCAGATAAATCATCCATGCATAATTTTACTGATTGTCCAATAGCTGCATCAATATCATCATCGGTAACGCCCAGTTCATCTTTTATCAGCGTATTATCTATAAATGTATTGGCAGTTTGCAAATCGGTAAAAGCCACCATATCCAATCCGGATTCAATGTCGATACGTTTCAATGGGCGTTGACAACGACCTATTTCAGCTACTGGCACCCGCTGACTTGGCTCTCTCACATGTTGGATTGGAAACTTTTCGGCGCAAAACCAGCCGGCCACCACATG
>JAKLIM010000345.1 GCA_022709605.1 Bacteroidota bacterium
TATGTTTCGGAGTTGGTACAGGCATTGATCAAAGAATTGAAAATGAGGAGCGAATATATTCAGGAACCGGTTTCTACTATTTATTTTGGTGGTGGAACGCCAAGTATTCTTTCTCTGGCTCAACTTTCCAATATATTTGATGCCATTAATACAACTTACAACGTGGAAGTTGATGCCGAAATTACTCTTGAATCAAATCCTGACGACTTGTCCATAACTTATCTTTCTGAAATTGCTCAATTGCCTGTAAACAGACTCAGTATAGGTATTCAGTCGTTCGATAATGATGATTTAAAACGATTAAACCGCCGTCATACTTCAATACAGGCTGTAGAAGCGGTGAAAAATGCGCAAGAAGCAGGATTCAATAATATAAGCATAGATTTAATTTACGGATTACCATTACAAACTACCGAAAAATGGTTGAAACAAGTCACAAAGGCTTTTGAATTGAATATTCAACATATTTCGGCCTACGGTTTGACGTATGAAAAAGGAACAGCTCTGTGGAATCAAAGGTATGAAGGAGTTGTGAAAGAAATTGAAGATGATACCATGAATGAAATGTATTCAGAAATGTTGAAGTCAATGAAAATCAACGATTTTATAGCCTACGAAATTTCGAATTTTTCAAAACACGGTTTTCAATCGCGACACAACAGTTCTTACTGGAAATTTGAACCTTATCTGGGCATTGGACCGTCGGCTCACTCTTTCGATGGTGCATCCCGTCAGTGGAATGTATCTTCTATCAGCCAATACATCAATGCTCTAAAAAACAATAGGAAGTATTTTGACAAAGAAATTTTAACCACAAACGACAGGTATAACGATTATATTATGGTTTCGCTACGCACAGCTGAAGGAAGTGATTTGAATTATATTAAATCTGCTTTTGGTCATTCGTATAAAACATTCTTTTTAAAATCATTAAATTCGTTTTTACAATCAAATCATGTCGAATTCAGGGATAACAGATACAAATTAACTGAAAATGGTATTTATATTTCAAACCTGATAATCAGCGAATTAATGAAAGTATAAATTTCAGTCTATGATATTTTTGATTAACTTTACTTTAAAATTTGTATTGCTGTATTCCTTCAGAAAAAAAATTGTAAATTTGCGACATTAAAAAATAAAATTTTCTGTTTATGGCAAAGTCATCCCAAAATAGTTCGTTTCGCTCGAAATTCTCAAAATGGTTCTGGCTGTTATTTGGATCCGGCATTTTACTTGCAGTATTAATATTTACTTTTATAAATATTGGCTGGATCGGATATTTACCTCCGATAGATGAGTTACAAAACCCGATCAATAAATACGCTACCGAAATTTATTCATCTGACTTACAGTTGTTAGGTCGTTTTTCGAAAAGTGACGATAACCGTGTAAAAGTTGACTATAACCAACTGTCTGATCACCTTGTCAAAGCACTTATAGCCACTGAAGATGTTCGGTTTTACGAACATTCTGGTATTGATGGAATTGCCTTAACCCGTGCCATTGTACTTCGTGGTATTTTTCAACGAAAAAGTTCGGGAGGCGGAAGTACACTTACTCAACAGTTAGCCAAACAGCTTTATTCGCCCGAAGCAGAAAATTTACTTGAAAGGGTTTTACAAAAACCAATTGAATGGGTAATTTCTGTTAAACTCGAAAGACTTTATACGAAAGAAGAGATTATAACCCTCTATCTCAATAAGTTTAGTTTTTTGAATAATGCAGTGGGCATAAAATCCGCTGCACAGGTTTATTTTAGTTCCACACCGGCTAAACTTAAAATTGAAGAAGCTGCCACTTTAGTTGGGATGTGTAAAAATCCGTCGCTATACAATCCGGTTCGCTATAATGAACGCACAAAGAACAGAAGAAATGTTGTTTTAAATCAAATGCGTAAAGCTGAATTTATTACTACTGCTCAATTCGATTCATTAAAAAATCTTCCATTAACTCTCAAATATCAGAAAGTTGATCATAAAAATGGTTTAGCACCTTATTTCAGAGAGTACCTTCGTCAGATATTAACAGCTAAAGAACCTGAAAGAGGCAATTATGCAAAATGGCAGGAACAAAAATTTATTGATGACAAATGGCAATGGGAAAATAATCCACTTTTCGGATTTTGTGAAAAAAACCATAAATCGGATGGTACACCCTACAACATTTACATAGATGGACTGAAAATATATACTACCATCGATTCGAGAATGCAAAAATATGCCGAAGCAGCGGTTAGTGAACATATAAAGGATTTGCAGAAGTCATTTTTTGCTGAAAAAAAGGGCAGATCGTATGCACCGTTTTCAAAAAGCGTTTCGCAGGCTGAGATAAATTCGATAATGAATCAAACCATCAAACAAAGTGAACGATACATTAGAATGAAAGCAGCCGGATTCTCAAGTAAAGAAATTGACGATGCTTTTAATAAGCCGGTCGAAATGCAGGTTTTTTCGTACGATGGTATGATTGACAAAGTTATGTCACCGTTGGATTCAATTAAATATCACAAGCATTTTCTGCGATGCGGATTTATGTCGATGGATGTAAAAAGCGGAAATGTAAAAGCGTATGTTGGAGGTCCGGATTTCACTCATTTTCAATACGATATGGTAAATGTAGGTCGGCGTCAGGTGGGATCTACCATCAAACCTTACCTTTACACATTAGCCATGGAGGAAGGTATGTCGCCTTGTGATAAAACAGTTAAACAACAAATCACATTAATGGATGGAAACGGAAAGCCCTGGACACCACGAAATGCAAACAGATCAAAGATTGGCGAAACAGTAACTTTGCGCTGGGGTTTGGCAAATTCGGATAACTGGATTTCAGCCTATCTGATGGGTCTTTTTACACCGGATGCACTTGTTAAACTTATGAGATCGTTCGGAATAGGAGGGCAGATCGATCCGGTTGTATCACTTTGTTTAGGTCCCTGCGAAATTTCTGTGGCCGAAATGGTCGATGCATACACGGCATTTCCGAATAAAGGAATTCGCGTTGATCCAATTTATGTAACACGCATTGAGGATGCTAACGGAAATGTTATTGCAAAATTTGAACCCAAAATGCACGAAATATTCAGCGAAACTACGGCTTCAAAAATGGTTTATATGATGCGCAGTGTAGTTGATGGTGGTACAGGACAACGTATTCGCAGCAAATATGGATTAACAATGCAAATGGGAGGTAAAACAGGAACCACAAACAATAATTCTGATGGTTGGTTTATGGGATATACGCCATCGCTTGTTTCGGGAGTATGGGTTGGTGGTGAAGAACGATCCATTCATTTCGATAGAATAGCCGAAGGACAAGGTGCAAGTATGGCATTGCCAATATGGGCATTGTATATGAAAAAAGTACTTGCTGATCCAAGTCTTGGTTATTCAAGCAGTGAAGTGTTCGAATCTCAGGCTTCAATCAACTTAGAGCAGGGTTGCGAAGCAAATCCGTTTGACGAATAGTTGAAATAATGCAAATAACTCAAATAAACGCAAATAATCAGTGTAGAATACTGATTATTTGCGTTCTTTGTATTGTTAAAAACCGGTGCGGTATGTTTATTGTGTTCATCATGTGAATCATTTAGCAAAATGAATTGAGGATACTAATAAATAAGAAAATTATTTTTCTAATATATAGACTTTTATAAAAGCTGATTTTGACTCCGTAGGAGTGCTCTGTGCATAACCCCCGGATTTATCCGGGGGTTAAAAATAAAACTCTGAAACAACCTCGTAGAGGTTGCCCAACATCAAGCTATTCCATTTTAAATCAAATTATTATGAACAGTTATAGACAATCCCTTTTTCATATCGTGTTTTGTACTTACAAACGAAAAAACACACTTCCCGAAATCCATCACAATGAATTGTATAAATACATTTGGGGGATAATAAATAAAAGGAAGAGTGTTTTATATCGAATTAACGGAACAGAAAACCACATACATATATTCTGTGATATCCATTCTACAATTGGATTAGCTGATTTTATTAAAGAAATAAAAACTGCGTCAAATACTTGGATTAAAGCATCCGGAAATTTCCCGAAATTCGATTCCTGGGCCGGAGGCTATTGCGGTTTATCGTATAGCAATAAAG
>JAKLIM010000346.1 GCA_022709605.1 Bacteroidota bacterium
ACCGTGATACAGATATTTATCATTATCAAATAATTCCCACTGTCGACGTGCATATTTATAGGACCAACCATTCCCTTCGCGCGGAAAATCAATCCACTCAGGATGTCCGAATTCATTGCCCATAAAATTCAAATAACCACCATTGATTGTGGTTGATGTAATCAGCCGAATCATTTTGTGTAGTGCAATTCCTCTGTCCACAGTTATCGTGTTATCCCCACGCTGCATGTGCCAGTACATTTCGGCATCAATAAGTCGGAAAATCAGGGTTTTATCACCCACCAATGCCTGATCGTGACTTTCGGCATAATTAATTGTTTTTTCATCGGATCTGCGGTTGGTAAGTTCCCAAAAAATATGTCCGGGTTTCCAGTTTTCGTCTTTTACTTCTTTGATGTATTTTATCCAGAAATCAGGGATTCCCATCGCCATACGATAGTCAAAACCTATGCCTCCTTTTTCATATTTTGTTGCCAAACCCGGCATACCGCTCACTTCTTCGGCCACCGAAATGGCATTAGGATTAACTTCGTGAATCAGTTTATTGGCCAAAGTAAGATAACATATTGCATCTCCATCCTGATTCATGTTGTAATACGATTGGTAACTTCCGAAATCTTCGCCCAAGCCATGACTTCGATACAACATGGAAGTAACTCCATCGAATCTGAAACCATCGAAATGATATTCGTCGAGCCAGAATTTGCAATTGGAGAGTAAAAAGTGAAGCACAGCAGGTTTTGCATAATCGAAACAAAGTGAATCCCAGGCCGGATGTTCACGTCTTGAACCACCGTGGAAATACTGATAAGGAGTTCCATCAAATCGGCCCAAACCTTCCACTTCATTTTTAACAGCATGAGAATGAACAATATCCATAATTACAGAAATTCCCAAACCATGTGCATCATCAATCAAATGTTTTAAATCGTCGGGTGTTCCAAAACGCGAAGAGGCGGCAAAAAAGCTGGAAACATGATAACCAAATGAACCGTAATAAGGATGCTCCTGAATAGCCATGATTTGAATACAGTTGTATCCGGCTTTTGCTATGCGTGGTAAAATTGAAGTTCTGAATTCATGGTAGGAAGAAACTTTTTCTTCGGTGCCCGACATCCCGATATGACATTCATAGATTAAAATCGGATCGGATTGAGGTTTGAATTTTTTATTTTTAAAAACATAAGGTTGAATGGGATTCCAAACCTGCGCACTGAAAATCTTCGAATTATCGTCTTGAATCACCCTTCGCGACCAGGCAGGAATACGTTCTCCACTTCCTCCCTCCCATTCTACCAGCAATTTATAAAGCTGCGAATGTGCCATTGCAAAATCTGGAAGTTTTATTTCCCAAATACCATTTTGAAGTTTTTTAAGCTGATAATCAGGATGTCGCTGCCAGTTATTAAAATCGCCAATCAAAAAAATAGCCGTTGCATTGGGCGCCCATTCTCTAAAAATCCATCCATCAGACTGATGATGTAGTCCGAAATATAAATATCCGGTTGCGAAATCGGACAAAGATTGATTTCCACCGGTCAATTTTTTTTCTATTAATCCAGCATATTCGTAACGACCATAAATTGCTTCGGCAAAAGGTTCGAGATAAGGGTCAGCTTTTACTATTGGAAGAATATTCATAATAATCAGTTTATTTATTCAATTAACAATCATTTTATTGTGCTCTCAGATATTATCAAAAAAAAATAACCGGTGATTTACACCCGTATTTTTACAATTATTTTGCGATAAGTGCCTTCGGCTATGCCGGGTTGATGACCATCCTCCGGAAAGAAAACTGCAAATTCGAATGGTTCAACATTGATAAAACTCGTCGCTTCATCACCATAAAAAGTTATATCTTTTTCAGCATTGTAACCATCAGTAATTTGAGTTAATTTAGTTAATGCTTTCCAGCCCATGGTTTCAGTTGCGCCGATTGGAATTTGTATGTCAATAAAATTATTGTGGGTTTCCATGCGGGCAGCATCTTTATCTTTTCCGGTAATATCCACTACATTTATTACCAAATCCGATCCTTCCAGTTGAATTTTCCCAAGGGGTAATTCCTTAAGATTATTGCTTTCCAGAAATTCAAATGCTTTTTTAAATCGGGGATGCACATTTTTATACTTTCCGCAGTTTTCAAGTAAATCTAATATCATAATTTTGTTTTTTAGTTTAATAATGTATTTATAATCAAGAATATATCTGATCCACAGTGTAATTAAGAAAGGTGTTCAGTGGATATGCACATTTCAGTACCGATGCAATTTGTTCAACAAAATCGGGTTGACTAAGCAAATTCACATCAAATTTATACTCAACCATATAATGTTTCAATTTAAGTAATTCGGCATCCGGAAAATCTTTTGGAAAACCAGCAGGAACGTTTTTTAATTTTTCATCATCATAAAAATGATTGAAATATTTTGAAAACACAGCAGATTGACGAATCTCATTCAGTTCGTCAATGTTATCATAAACACTTTTGCGCAAGGCTTTTAGCAAATCAGGTGGAGGACACCAAACGCCTACAGCCACAAAACACCCGGCCGGATCGAGATGAAGATAATAACCTCCACGTTTACTTTTTCTGCCACCAGCAGCAGCAATATAGACTCCGAAATGTGTTTTGTATGGTGTTTTATCGTGCGAAAACCGTGTGTCGCGATAAATTCTGAAAACACAATCTTTTACATCTACATGTTTTATTTCTTTATCAAATTTCGAAATTTCTAAAATCAGATCTTTGCTGATTTGTTCAAATTCAGCTTTTACAATATTGTATTGCTCTTTATTCTCTGCAAACCACTCTCTGTTGTTATTAATTTGCAAGTTGTTTAAAAAACTGATTATATTTGGCATATTCATACTTTTAACTTTTTTGCGATTCACAAATATAAAGTAAAATTCAGATATATCTGATTTAAATTTCATATTTTTTTTCGTCGTTCCGATATTTGACGAAAAATGATTAATTTTGCACCTCAAACAAAACGAAAAAAAATAACCATACTATTATTTTCAAAATAAAAAAGCGGTTTTTTTAATGTTATCAGCAAAAAATAAAAAAAGATGAGAAATCGGATTAATCAGTTAAAAAACGAAATAAACGAATTGACGGCAGCCAGTATGGAAGAACTGGAAGCATTACGAATAAAATACATCAGTAAAAAGGGTGAAATTACCACACTGTTCAACGATTTTCGTGAAGTTGCCAACGAGGAAAAGCGTGAAGTTGGTCAGTTACTGAACGATTTGAAGAATGCAGCTCAGGATAAAATCAATGAACTGAAAGAATCATTCTCAGGAAATAATGAAGCAGATCAGAAATCCGATCTGACACGAACTGCTGATCCGATCAAATTAGGAACTCGTCATCCGCTTTCGTTAGTTAAAAATGAAATTATCGATATTTTCGCCCGCATCGGATTTACCATAGCCGAAGGACCTGAAATTGAAGATGACTGGCATGTTTTCAGTGCTTTAAACTTTCCACCGGAGCATCCGGCGCGCGATATGCAGGACACTTTTTTTATTGAGCAAAACCCTGATGTAGTACTGCGTACACATACTTCATCGGTTCAAACACGTATCATGTCGAATCAGAAACCGCCCATTCGCATGTTATTTCCGGGTAGGGTGTATCGCAACGAAGCCATTTCGTACAGGGCACATTGCTTTTTCCATCAGGTTGAAGGACTGTACATCGACAAAGACGTATCGTTTGCCGACCTGAAACAAGCGCTTATGTATTTTGCCAAAGAAATGTTCGGACCGGAAACACAAATTCGTTTGCGTCCGTCTTATTTCCCTTTTACAGAGCCAAGTGCCGAAATGGACATTTCGTGTAATTTGTGTGGTGGAAAAGGTTGTCCGTTTTGTAAACATACCGGCTGGGTCGAAATTCTCGGCTGCGGCATGGTGGATCCCAACGTGCTGTCGGGTGTGGGCATCGACCCCGAAGCGTACACCGGTTTCGCCTTTGGCCTCGGCGTGGATCGCATCGCCATGCTGCGCTACGAAGGCATCACAAGCATCAAACTCTTCTACGAAAACGACCCCCGGTTCCTCGGGTGCTTCAGGAGGTAATCATGCTGGCCAG
>JAKLIM010000347.1 GCA_022709605.1 Bacteroidota bacterium
CCAATCGAAGCTCATACTGTTTTAGGAACTTCTAATAGAAGAACAAGGCAAATTTTTTATAGTTATGAAGAATATGAAAAGTGGTTTAAAGAAAATAAACATAATATTAATTTAATTTATGATTTAGAAATTCCTAATGAAGTTAAATTTAGTTTTTCAAAATCTGAAATTTGATTTCAAACGAAATATTGTAATTACATCAATTATTTCCATTGGTATTTTTATCGTTATTTCCACCGGAGCCAATCGGGTCGATTTCAACCGAAACGCAGATAAAAACAGTTCAGGAACAGGTGGATATGATTTTTATATCGAAACAAATATTGGACTGAATGCCGACTTGTCAACTGCCGGTGGCCTTGAAAATCTTGGAATTTCGGAATATGAAAAGGATTTGCATTTCGTGCAATTGCTCCGTTACAAAAGCGATGACGCCAGTTGCCTGAACCTGAACAGAATAATACAACCTTCGATTTTAGGTGTAAAACCCGATAAGCTTATCGAGCGTAACTCTTTTTCATTCGAAAAAACACGTTCCGCAAAAGATTCTTCAACCTGGGATATGCTTCGCCAACCCATGTCTGCAAACTGTATTCCTGCAGTGGGCGATCAAACGGTGATAACCTGGGGTTTGGGTAAATCATTGGGCGACAGCGTTGTGTACACCAGCGAACGGGGCGACACCATTTACTTAGTCCTTGTGGGTGGATTAAAAAGTTCTGTATTTCAGGGAAATTTGCTTATTTCCGAAGAAAATTTCGTAAAACATTTTCCGTCCATCAGCGGAAGCAATATTATATTAGTTGACTCTAAAAGCCAACAGTTAAACGAGTTGAAGGTACAACTTGAAGGAGCACTTCAAACCTATGGCGCAAATATCGAAAGCGCTCCCGAACGATTAGCAACCTTCAATTCAGTTACAAATACATATTTGGATATATTTCTGGCTCTGGGCGGAATTGCATTAATTCTTGGCACATTCGGAATTGCAATAATATTAATCAGCAGCATTCAAACCCGAAAAAATAATTATGCCATGATGCAGGCTTTCGGTATCAATCAAAAAAGCATTCTGAAAGCAATCAGCATCGAATTTCTGATTGTACTTTTTGCGGGAATTATTATTGGTTTATTGGCTGCCATTGCCGCAAGTCTTCAAAATTTGATAACCACAAATGCGGATGTTCCTTATTTGCTGCTCACAGCCATCGTATTAATTTTTGCGGTCAGCGGATTTAGCTGGATAATTATTGGCAGCAAATTGAGTGTAAAAAGTAAATTTATTACTAACCTGCGTAACGAATAAAATATACATTTTTTTCTAATTCAGTTTTTTATTTCTTTTTATGATTATCGGCACAATGTCCTAAATAAAGGGAATTCGAGTTGGGTCTCGCGATTTTTAATCGCGGTTTTAGAAATCCGCGATTAAAAATCGCGAGACCCTCTTCTGCTCTCTTTAATCCGGCGAATAAAAACAGTAGGTTGTTTTGCGGTTAATCATATTTCTTTTATCAATAAATGATCAATGTTTTGTACTTTCTCGAATGTTTGTTAACTTAGCGATTTAATTTTTTAAAAATACTTCTTTAAACTTAAATATCTAATTGTACTGTAAAACAATCAATTATGTAAGTTTTGAAATGAATTGAATTGATATTATTCAAGCCAATATTTAAACTGCAATAAATCCGAAGAATGAATTCGTTTCTCTACCGAATAGCAAAAACATATTTCAAACATCACGGCTCTGACATTAGCCGCTTTACTTTTGTTTTCCCCAACCGACGTGCAGGACTTTTTTTTCAGCAACATTTGTCTGTCATTGCCGGGCGACCGATTTTCTCGCCCGAAATAATCACAATAAATGATTGTTTCACTTCGGCAACTACATGGCAATCAGCCGACAAACTAAGTATGCTGTTCAGGCTTTATAAAATTTACCGGAAACTGAGCAAAAGCGATGAAAGCTTCGATACCTTTGCATTTTGGGGCGAAATGTTGCTGAACGATTTCAACGAAGTGGATAAATACATGGTGGATGCGCGACAGCTGTTTACCAATGTAACCGAATTAAAAGAAATTGATCGCTTATTTAATGTCTTTTCGCCGCGACAGATTGAGGCCATCAAACAATTTTGGAGCAATTTTATTCCGGTAACCGAAGAAAAAACGCAACAACAATTTATTGCCACATGGAATATTCTTTATCCGGTTTACGAAGAATTCAGCAACGAATTGATGGCCGAAAACACGGCCACCGAAGGAATGATCTCGCGACATGTTGCAAGCCGCTTAAAGGCCAAAGAAAATATCAGCCATTGGGACAACAAGCAATTCGTTTTTATCGGTTTTAATGCGTTAAATCCGTGTGAGCGAACACTTATGGCTGAACTTCAGAAACTCGGACGCGCTGATTTTTACTGGGATTATGAAGCCAACGAACTGCGTGACCCCGACAATCCGGCTTCAATGTTTTATGCTGAAAACACGCATATTTTTCCTTCAAAATATACCATTGAACCAATTATTGAATCGTTAAACGATAAAATTACTGAAATTGTGGCTGTTCCTTCGGCAGTTGGACAGGCAAAACAGGTGTATTCAATATTAAATAAAATTTATCCGCCTACCGAAAAGAACGCAAAACTGACAGAAACCGCAGTGGTTTTGCCCGACGAAAGTTTGCTTGTGCCCTTGCTCCATTCTCTTCCCGAACAAATTGGCAAAGTGAATGTTACGATGGGTTTTCCACTCAACACAACGCCGGTGGCTGGCCTGATCGAAAATATTTTTGAGTTACAAAGACGCGTGCGTTTATCTGCAAACAAAGCCGTTTTTTATCATCAAACCGTTGCGAATATTCTCAACCATCAATATATTTCGTTGCTTTGTAAGGAGGATGCGCAATTCATCAGTAAACAGATATCTGAAAATAACAGGATCTATGTATCTGAAAATGAATTACAAAAGAATGACATTCTGAATTCAATCTTTATTCCTCAAACCAATACCGAAAATTTCCTCCAATATTTGCTTCAAATACTTCGGAATTTACAAAATGGATTACAACTGGCAAAAACCGAAACCAACGAATTTCAACTCGAAGCAGATTTTATTTATCAATATTATATCACCATAAACCGCATGGTGGATATTATAAACGAAAATGCCATCAGTATTGAGATGAATGTTGATACATTGATGCGCCTGACCAAACAACTCATTTCGGGAATTTCGATCCCTTTTGTGGGTGAACCGCTCAATGGATTGCAGGTAATGGGCGTACTCGAAACACGCGGAATTGATTTCAAAAATTTAATTATCACATCGTTTAACGAAGGTGTTTTTCCCAAAAAAAGCACCACCGAAAGCTTCATTCCATATAATTTACGAAAAGGCTACAATTTACCCACTTACGAGCATCAGGATGCAATCATGTCGTATAATTTTTACCGGTTGATTCATCATGCCCAACGCATTTACTTCATTTACGATTCGCGCACCGATGGAATGCAAACCGGCGAAGTAAGCCGCTATTTACATCAATTGTATTATCATTACGGTCTCGGTATTAAACGTAAAACCGTAGCCTACGATATTTCATTCAGTAATATTGAAAAAATTCAGGTAGATAAAACGCCTGAAGTGATGAAAAAACTGGATTTATTTTTAAATCATAACGAAGATTCCCGCTCCTTGTCAGCAAGTTCAATCAAAACGTATATCGATTGTCCTTTGCAATTTTACCTCACACAAATTGAAAAAGCCGAACAACCCGATGAAGTAACCGAAATGGTTGAAGACAACATGTTTGGAACTCTTTTTCACGCGGTAATGGAAAACATGTACGAAGCGTTTAAAGGGAAAATAATTCAGCCCGACGATCTTCAAAATCTGATTGACAATCAGTTATTTATCGACAAACAAATTAGTAAAGCGTATGCCGAAAAGTTTTTCAAACGAAAAAATAACGAAACAGTAGAACTCGAAGGAAATAACCTGCTGATTGCAAGCGTATTGAAGAAATATGTAAAACAGGTAATACGCACCGATAAAACTTATGCACCGTTTAAATATGTGAACTCGGAAGAAAGATGCAAAATA
>JAKLIM010000348.1 GCA_022709605.1 Bacteroidota bacterium
CATCTCTTGTGTGGCAACGTGAGAATGATCCGTTTAGGCGAGTGCATCATTAAATTCATTAAAGAAGAAGCATTGTTGATTGGAACTGATGTAGCTGTACACAATAATTCTTCGGACATTATAGAATCTCTTTTTGGCAGGTATAAAGCTCGTAAGTCTCCAAACAAATTGAATGGCGTAACGCCATATATCCTTTTTGTACCGATTTACACAAGACTGTCTAAAAATTCAATAGTCCAAAAGTTTGATTTTAAAGCTACATTAGAAGATAAACGCATGTGGGAAATAGATGCGTGGGCAAAGGATAATCTATCTCAAAATCTCATGCAATTGCGATCTTATTACTTGCGAAAAACGGGATGATTTAGGAACATCATTTTGGACACCCTACCTGAAAGGGTTGAACAAGTTATATAGTTTTTATTCAACCCTTTCAGGGCTGTATATTTAGAATTTCATTTTCCCGTGGGCTTCACCCACGGTTATTTTTATATAGTCCTTTCAGGACATTTTTCCAAATCCGACTTTTCGGAGCAGACTCAATACTGCCATTTTCAGCAGATTCTATCTTTAAATTCACTTTTGTATGATTTATGAACCTGTTTTTCATTATTTATAGGGATAAAATATTTAAAAACAAACACGTATTTTTGTATACTCAAATATTCCTTTTTTTTTTCTTAATAAGAAATTGAGAAATTGGGAAAATAAAAATCCCGAAAGCTTTCGGGAGAAAATGGAAAATTTGGGAATTTCATATTTTTATAAATTTCTTTAAGTTTCATACTTTTCTCAATATAATTCTATTAAAAAAATAAAATTAAAAAATCAGTTCCTGTCTGATTTAAATTAATTTTGCAAACTGAAAGCTTTTCAAAAAAATATAAATGATTACAAAAACTACATATCTTTCTGATATTTCGAGTGGTGAAGAAGCAATTATAACCAAGGTGCTCGGGCATGGTGCTTTTCGCAAACGTATTACCGAAATGGGGTTTGTTAAAGGCAAAAAAGTGAAGGTGATAAAAAATGCACCTTTGCTCGATCCTGTCGAATACGAGATAATGGGATATAATGTTTCGTTGCGCCGAAGTGAGGCCGACCTGGTTGAAGTGATTTCGGTTGAAGAGGCTAAAAATATGTCCGGAATTGATTTCCAGGGCGTTATTGATGAAGAAACGCTTAAAATTTCGGCCATCGAAAAAGGTATTGTAATTAATATTGCCCTTGTAGGAAATCCAAATTGCGGAAAAACAACCCTTTTTAACTACGCTTCGGGTATGCACGAACGGGTTGGAAACTACGGTGGTGTTACGGTTGATGCTAAAGAGGCCACACTGAAAAAAGACGGATATACATTTCGAATTGTTGATTTACCCGGAACTTATTCAATTACCGAATATTCGCCAGAGGAACTTTATGTGCGCACTCACATAATGGAAAAAAGGCCCGATATAATTGTAAATGTGATAGATGCCTCTAATCTGGAACGAAATCTTTTTCTGACTACACAGTTAATCGACATGAATGTAAAAGTAGTGATTGCTTTGAACATGTACGACGAACTGGAGAATAAAGGGGTGGCATTCGATTACAAAGCTTTGGGCGAAATGGTTGGAATACCGATAATTCCAACTGTTGCAAAAAACGGGAGAGGAGTTAATGAGCTGTTTGATAAACTGATAGAGGTTTACGAAGATCGAGATCCGAGCGTAAGGCATATCCATATAAACTATGGCGAAACGATTGAGACGGCTATCAGAACCATACAGACCGAAATTTGGAAAACGCCAAAAATCAGGGACAAGTTTTCGTCGAGATACGTGGCTGTAAAATTGCTCGAAACGGATAAAGTTACATTGAATGAACTTCGTCCGTTTGTAAATTTCGAACAAATAAAGCTGGCTTCCGAACAAGCCATTTCAAAACTTGAAAAGGAATATGGTGAAAAATCGGAAACCATTATTACCGATGCAAAATACGGATTTATAGATGGTGCTTTAAAGGAAACATACATTGAACCAAAAATTGATAAACGAAAATCGAAACGGGATTTTGATGCAATACTTACACATCGTTTTTGGGGATTTCCTGTGTTTTTATTCTTTATGTGGTTTATGTTTCAGGCTACTTTTACGCTGGGCAGTTTTCCTATGGAATGGATTGATGCAGGTGTAGGTGTGCTGAGCACCTGGTTAGGAAATATAATGACCGAAGGGCCATTGCGCGATTTGATTATTGATGGGATAATTGGTGGAGTAGGAGGCGTTATCATTTTTTTACCCAATATTCTCATCCTCTTTTTCTTTATTTCGCTGATGGAAGATACCGGATATATGGCTCGAGCGTCATTTATTATGGATAAACTGATGCATAAAATCGGGTTGCACGGCAAATCGTTTATACCTTTGGTTATGGGTTTTGGATGTAATGTGCCCGCAATTATGGCTACTCGTACACTCGACAACCGCAAGGACCGCATACTGACCATGATTATTACACCTTTTATGTCGTGCAGTGCCCGATTGCCTGTGTATGTTTTATTAATTTCGGCAGTATTTCCGCAGAATCAGGGTTTGGTACTGTTTTCCATTTATATTATTGGAATTTTTCTGGCCATTTTTACGGCATTGATCATGAAAAGAATTGCTTTTGCCAAAAAAGAAGTGCCATTTGTAATGGAGTTACCGCCTTACCGGATTCCTACGCTTCGAAACACAACGATGCACATGTGGCACAAAGGGCAACAATACCTGCAAAAAATGGGTAGTGTTATTCTGGTGGCTTCGGTTTTAATCTGGGCTTTGGGTTATTTTCCGCGCGAAATTGAATTTAGCACCGATTATGATGCCCAAATAGCTTCCATCGAGGCCAATTCGCAATTAAATACTGAAACAAAGGAAAAAAATATCAATTTGCTGCAAATGGATAAGGAATCGGAACGGCAGGAGAAATCGTATATTGGGTTGATGGGTCATGCCATTGAACCCATCATGAAACCCCTTGGGTTCGACTGGAAAATGGGCGTGAGCATTATCAGCGGTCTGGCAGCCAAAGAAATTGTGGTCAGTACCATGGGAATTCTCTATCAGGCTGATATGAAAGCAGATGAAAGTTCGGAAACGCTGAAAAATAAAATTAAAGAACAGAAACATCACAGCGGTACATTGAAAGGTCAAGAGGTTTTTACACCACTTGTAAGTTTTGGTTTCATGCTTTTTATACTTATTTATTTCCCTTGTGTAGCGGTAATTGCAGCCATTAAAAAAGAAGCCAACTGGGGTTGGGCCATTTTTACCATGGTTTATACTACTGCCATTGCCTGGTTTTTTGCATTTGCAGTGTATCAGATTGGCAGTTTGATCGGATAAAAAAACAATCCCTGCATTTGAAAAGCAAATGCAGGGACTGTTTTTTTACAACTAATACGTTTTAATCAATTTTATAAATATTATTGAACTTTCATTACCATCATACGGTAAGTGCGATTTTGAAAATTAGCAATTGCCGGATAATAAATCCAAATACTAGGTCCCAGATAATAAAATACTTTTGAAATTTCAGTAGCGTTATTACTGCTACCTCCTAAACCTATCCATGAATTGCCGTTGTAATTAATTTCACACGATAGTACGCGCATATTCTCCATGGTATATCCAGTTGGATATGAAAAGGAAATATTTCCCCCTGTGGTTGGAGTTGTTCCCGTAATTTCCCTGATTTCGGAGAATACCTTACCATTGCCGCCAATCACGACTGTACCTTCCACATCAAGTGTTGCTTCGGGAGTAATATCACCAATGCCGGTTTTTCCATCGGCAGTTATTATAATACGGTCTGTATTAACACCGCCTGTCTGAAATGCCACTGCTCCGGCATCGCTTCTTATTTTTATATCATCATTAGTGCTCCATAGCGTTCCTTTTCTGGTATCATTCTGATAAAGAGCAATCCATTTACTTGTGCTCGAAGTAGATGATTCAAACCTGGCTATTTCAGCTACATCTGTTTTTATATGTAATTGACTTGATGGATTAGTTGTACCAATCCCCACATATCCGGCATTATAATAAATTTTAGTACCTGTTGGTATCCAT
>JAKLIM010000349.1 GCA_022709605.1 Bacteroidota bacterium
AATTATTGCATGGTGTTATCTTACTATTATAAATGGAAAGTTGATTCCCAGGTTGAATAATAATTCTTGCATCGGATCCCATAATTATATTTTGACAATTCGTAAGAATGAAATCTGAGGTTATAGTCAGTGTTCCAAGAATAGCTAATGATTGCCCTGGTGCTAAGGAAAACGTATTTCCTATTGAACTGGAATTAATATTATTCCATGTAAAAGTAGATGTGCTACATGATGGTGCGGCGCTAATAGTACCAAATGTGAAATATCCAAATGCTGAAATACTATTCACAGTCATTTTTCCTGAATATGAATTTCCAGTAATTGAACCATGCCCAGTATTTCTCCATGATGTGCTATCCCAACGTGCAAACCTCAGATCTGTAGTATCGAAAAGAGTACAAAAACTTGTATCCCACGGCAGGGTTAAATTTACATTCGAATTGCCACTTACTCTGTTAAAACTCCAATAGTTGCAATGGTTTACAGCAACAATTACTGTATCCAACGAATCACCTAAATTTTGACTCCCATTAAAATATTCAGCAATAAAAGCATCGGTTATATTAGATGGTGCACTAATTGCCAACTTTCTTAAAATGGAATCCTTACCTATCGGAAATTCAAAGGCTTGATTTCCGGCTTTTTTCATAGGGCCACTTACATAACTACTATTTGATGCCCCATATGCTATGGAGCCATGTTTCATAGTTAATAAATTTGTTGAACTTGTTACTAAGTTACCTTGCAAAAATATTAATGAATCGTCAACACTTATGGTTGTATTTGCTGACACTGATCCAGTCGTTTTATTAAGCGTCATATTTGCCAAAGCAAAGTTATATGATCCATTTAGAATTTGGTCAAGGGTATCAGTAAATGAAATTTTACCATCACTGGTATTAAATACAACTTTATTGCTGTTTATTGTTATGTTTCCTTTAAATATATTGTTGCCAGAATATGCAATTTGCACGTCTTGACCACCTGTAGAATTAAATGTTGCATTTCCAAAATAACTATCTGCTGCTGTGCTTGCAAAACGAATTCGTCCAGCACTTCCAGAATTGTTAACAGTTAAATTCCCCGCAAATAAATTATTTCCATAACTGTGAAAGTTCGTTGCTGAACCTGTTCTATTCAAAGTGGTATTACCATAGTAAATACCGGATTTTGTTAATATACCGGGGGCTGAAATATTCAATTCACCCCGGAACGTGCAATTTTCCAGCGATACAACCGCCGAACCACTAAGTTCTAAATTTATGCTGGCTATTCCCAACTGTATTATATTGCTTAAAGTCAGATAATTTGAAATAAATCCAGAATCTCCAACTGAAATAGTTTTTCCACTTGCAAGAATACTTACTCCCCCGCTTGCACCGAATTCCACACCTCCGGAACTTGCATTGACAGTGACATGATTATTAAAATAACTGGTATCGGTTGCCGCCAGTCTTATTTCTTTACTGGAGTAATTATACAAAATAACCGGACCATCATAAATGTCTTCCCCGCTTGAACCCATATTGAAATATACTGCACCATTGTTAGTGATTGTTAAACTATCTTCAAAGTGATTACCATAGGTACTACTTGATGTGGCGGCTCCGGTCGAAGTCAAAAAAACAGGCTTTTTGTAAACACCTGAATTCATGTGAAAATATCCGCAAGTAGCTTCTATTCGTGCATCAAAAGTAGCACCACCAAAATGACACAAGGATCCTGTAGGCTTTAATAAACCATTTGTTACCAAGCCACCATTGAAATAAGCAGTCCCGGTAATTGTTAAAGTATAACCACCCAAATCAAGTGTATCACCATTTATAGTTAGATTAGTGATTTTCTGATTTTGAGTTAAAATGAGATTGTTTGGAGCATTACTGTTTATTACAACGTTATCACTGGAGTCGGCGATTATACCCCCAACCCAGTTGCCCGAATTGTTCCAATCGCTGTTTGAATTTCCAGACCAAGTTTTTGTAGCCGACACTGCATATTCTACTGAATTCAGACTTATTGTTAAGACAATAAGTAAAACTTTTATTTGTGCTTTCATGTGTAAAATGTGTTTGAAGGTTAAAATTCATAAATGTTTTTTGTTATTATAAATTGCAGTTGTGTCAATTCCCAACAAATTCGTACCAATCACCCCAACTGCCACTGCTGTTTTTAAGGCGTGTTTTAACATGGTAAATATTTAAAGGTGTTAATGTACCCAATCCCAGATTTATGTTTATTCCGGCTCTGGAATAGGAAAGCCCTGTTGGCAAACCTGATGTTTGGTCATAAACAAATGTGTGCTCAAAAACTTCCGAAGGATTTGAATTGGAACCAATGTGTAATTCGATTTCTGAAATATTGGTAGAATCAGGAATAACAATACTAAAAATTCCTGTGTTATTACTTATAGATAAATTTGCATCCAAAGGCGTTTGTGCTTTCCCTTCCAAGGAAAGAAAGGTTAAAAATACTATCAATACCAGATTGAAAGTTGTTCTAGCAAAGTTACGTTTACGCGTAGCACAAGCCATGTCCATACCGGACGGAATGCATAATTTTTCCATGATGAGAAAATTTAAGGGTGAATAATTATTTTTTTAGAGTCAAATTGATAATCGTTAAAATAAGATAACACTTATTAATTGTGTGTGTTTTAATAAATGAACCCTAAACGATACTCTTCAAGGATTCTGGGCAGATTCCTTTTCGCAATCATTCATTAGTTTTAACCTGTTACCAGATTAATTTTATTTATTCGATTGTAATAATATACAAGTTTGATTCAAAAGTCAAGTAATTGCATGAAAAAAGTTATTAACATACCTCGATAAGGGTACTTAACATTTATTGGTTCAGTTTTGTGTAGAGCCCGTTAAACAAAAAAGGAATTAAAAAACCTTTTCGTAGCGGTTACATAAAAATGAATAGCGCTGAAATCTTAAAATCACATTTGATTTGCAACAGGATGTAAAACATCAATTTTCAATTCTTGTTAATTTACACCATATATAGGATTAAGAATTTATTACTCAGAAGGAAATTGCGTTATTATGATAAATTATAGATGATAAATGGGTTTCAAATTTAAAAGTGAAGAGTGAAATTAATAGAACTCCAGGATTTTTTGAGATGAAAGGAGGAAACGAATTTTATTTTACATCCAAATGTTTAACTTCCCCAAACCTCACTTCACCACCATCAATTTCCGGGATGCTAAAATATTCCCGTTATGCTCCAAACTAACCAGATAACTTCCGTTGTTCAAATACGAAATATCTATTTCCAGTTCCCTGGGATTACCTTGAATTTGGTTAGATGAAATTACTCTTCCTGTTAAATCAGTGATAAGTAGATTTACTTCAGTTAAGTTGGATGGGATAATGCAGGAAAGAGTTATTTTTTCGGCTGCCGGATTGGGGAAAATGGTAAATGATTTTTCTATTAGTTCGTACTCATTGTTGATGCCGGTGTAAATGGTTTGATACAGGGTATCGACTTCCCCACAGGCATAGGCCAGCAGGTACGGCGTATAGGGGCCTGAGCCAGCATAAGTATGAACAACAGGGGTTGTGTCGGTCAAAAGCACGACTGCTGAATCGCCATCGCCAAAATAATAGATGCAGGTATCGGCTCTGCCGCTTAAGTTATAGAAGGTTGCTGTGGAGCCATTCCATATAACTGAGAAGTCAGCTTTTGGGGCCTGCCAAAAACCAAGGCAGTTGGTTTTGACAAGCAATAATTCAGCGTTGGTTGCATTTTCAGTTCTTCCGGTGAGGATATAACCACCATCAGGTGTTACATCCATATCATATCCGTAAGTATCATAGCCATTTACGGTGTTGTAAGATCTACGCCATAGCTCATTTCCATTAAAATCAAGTTTTATCAAAATCATTTTATAATCCTGATTTGGTCCGGCCTGGAGATATCCTGTAAGAATAAACGAGCTATCTGCAATTTGTTTAATTCTGTACACTTTACTCATCCATAAATTACCGGTTCCATCGGGATTTTCTGTTAACATCTTATACCAACCAACTTGCCCAGCGGAATTAAGTTTAACAATGACTCCACGAGTTAGTTGAGGAGTAT
>JAKLIM010000035.1 GCA_022709605.1 Bacteroidota bacterium
CAGCGCTTTTCGATTCATTAACCGTACTCGAAAATGTGAAGTATCCGCTCGAAATGTTTTCGGGGACAAATGTGGATGAAATAACAGAGCGGGCCCGTTTCTGTTTGCAACATGTGAATCTGGAAGAAAAATCGTATAATTTATTACCTTCCGAAATTAGCGGAGGAATGCAAAAACGAGTAGCCATTGCCCGCGCCATTGCCCTTCAACCTAAATATTTGTTTTGTGATGAACCCAACTCCGGTCTGGATCCGAAAACGGCATTAATTATTGATCGATTGATTCAAGATATTACTGTAGAATTCAATATCACTACAATTATAAATACACACGATATGAATTCGGTGATGGAAATTGGAGAGAAAATTATTTTTATTGAAAAAGGAGAAAAAGAATGGGAAGGATCCAAAGAGGATATTTTTCACTCAGATAATATAATACTAAACGATTTTGTTTTTGCATCAGAATTATTTAAAAAAGTAAAGGAAAATAATCAGTAATTTTTGAAAGACATAAGAATAAAGAATAAAGAACAAAGATTAAAAAAGAAGAGATTTTCAACTTTTTCAATTTCAAAAAAAAAATTATTCGTCAACTAATTGAATTGTTAAAAACAAAATAATATCCGCCAATATTTCATTTTAAAAAATATATAATTAATGAAAATAATTTCGTACAATGTAAACGGAATTCGTGCAGCACTTTCAAAAAACTTCACTGAATGGTTACAGGCTGAGAATCCTGACGTATTGTGCTTACAGGAAACTAAGGCGCAACCCGATCAGATTGACACCTTAATTTTTGCTGTAGCAGGTTACACTACTTACCTTCATTCGGCACAAAAAAAAGGTTACAGCGGCGTAGCAATTCTCACCAAAAAAGCACCCGATAATGTGGTAATCGGAATGAACAATCCCCGATTCGACGACGAAGGACGAGTGATTCGCGCCGATTTTGGCGATTTGTCGGTCATAAGCGTTTACATTCCGTCAGGTTCATCTGGCGATGAACGACAAGCTTTTAAAATGGAATTTCTGGAAGCATTTTTACCTTTTATCAACGAAGTACGTAAAACCCGTCCGAATCTGGTTGTTTGTGGTGATTATAATATTTGCCACAAACCGATTGATATAAATCATCCGGAAAGACAAAACGGAGTTTCAGGTTTTTTACCCGAAGAACGCTCCTGGTTAGACAGTTACGAGTCGACCGGCATGGTTGATTCATTTCGCATTTTCGATCAGAGTGCCGAAAAATACAGTTGGTGGAGTTATCGGGGCGGAGCACGTTTTCGGAATGCCGGCTGGCGCATCGATTATCATTGGGTAAGCGAGCCGCTGCGTTCGAAACTCAAAGGAGCTGCTATACTTGCCGATGTGGTACACTCTGATCATTGCCCTGTAGTAGTAGAATTAGAAAATAGAATGTAAATATGTTCGTTTTAATTTTAAAAAACAATAAATCTTTCATTTGTTAATTTACAAGCAGTTAATTTGTATTTAACTTTGCCTGTTCTTAAAAATACAATATCATAATGAAATTATTTCCAATAAAATTTATCCTGATTTTTGCTGTAGCTACATTTTTAACCTCTTGCGATTGGCTCGATGGCGAAGATACCGAAGTTTCAACCAATGCAAACTTTGTTTCACTCACTTTTGGAGCTAACGACAGCATTCCGGATATTGATAATGCTGTGTTCACTTTGTCGTGGGATAGTTTATTGAACGATTCGGTGATTGTCAATTTAGATTCGTTGCCATTTCAGACACGAATTGACAGTGTTTTTCCGACTTTCAAATTTTACAGTACTTCAGGTGCTTTTCTTTATTTACGCGATTCGATCGGAACAGGTATTGACACAGTGCAAATTACAGGTAAAGACACCATCGATTTTTCACGCGTGTTGAAGGTTAAAAACATTGCTGAGGACGAGTTAACCACAAAAACTTATCAAATAAAAGTGAATGTTCATCAGGTGGATCCGGAACTTTATTTATGGAAAAGAAATGTAGAAAGTCTGTACACGCAAACTGCAAGTATGCAAAAAGCGATAACAAGAAATGACTCAATATTTTTCTATGCAAGCAGCGGAGTAAATAATTATCTGTTTGTACATAAAATTGGTCAACCCTGGAAAGAATCGAAAGTAACCGGATTACCTGCTTATTGCGATTTGAATAACATAACACAGTTCAACAATAAATTTTACCTGATTAACGACAGTGTGGAAATATATTCAACCAGAGATTGTTTCAATTGGAAAAAAGAAAATATTGCCAATCCCGATTACAAATTTATCAGTTTCCTTTATGCATTAAATGGTAAATTCTGGGCTATTACCAAAACAAATTCGGATCGGACTTATCACTTTGCTAATTCAGAAAATGGAACTCAATGGAATATTGCTGAAAAAATTCCTGCAAATTTCCCGGTTGGTGATTTTGCATCTCTCTCATTCAACTCGAAAAGCAATAAACCAAAAGCTATTGTTTTGGGCGGATATTCAGCCGATGGCAGATTATTAAATAATGTGTGGAGCACAGAGAATGGCACTTATTGGGTTGATTTTACAGTAGAAAATATTACATTAGATTCGTTGTCGGGTGCAACAATTCTGCCCTACGATGGTAAATTATTACTCTTTGGAGGCATGAATGATGCAGGTAAAATTGTAGAAACAAATTATATGGAATCGAAGGATGATGGTTTAAGCTGGAGTACTCCTGACACAACATACAATCAAATTCGCGAAGCAACTGTAATTGGAAATAAAACAACTTACCTCAAATACGTGCCCAGAAGTTATCAGTCGGCATTAAATATCATTGTAAATTATCCTCAGAAAAAATACAGCGACAGTTACATTTATCTTATTGGTGGCAGGGACGAAAGAGGAACAGTATACAAAGATGTTTGGGTGGGAAAATTGAACAAACTTAGTTTTATCAGAAAATAATCAGAATTATAGTTTATTTGAAATTGCGAAAATAAGAAATCGAGAAATCGAGAAAATAAGAAATTGAAATAAAAAAAAGTTTGTCAGGTAAATTCCCGACAAACTTTTTTTATTTAAAACTAAAAATCAGATTTTCAAAAATTTATAAATTTCTTGCACTAAAAGTATCACCCTGACTTATATCGCCGGTATTGTAACCTTTGTTAAACCAACGCATACGTTGTTCCGAAGTGCCGTGTGTAAAAGATTCGGGCACAATATAACCCTGCATTTGCTTCTGGATATTGTCATCGCCTACGGCATTTGCTGCTTGCATTGCCGACTCGATATCGCCTTTTTCCAACTCAATTATTTTCATTTCCACAGCCTGTCGCGCCCAAACACCTGCAAAAAAATCGGCCTGTAACTCCAGCCGTACCGACAGTTCGTTATACTCTTCCTGACTTACAGATCTTCGTTTTTGATCTAAATAATCGGTATATCCAAGCAGTTTTTGAACGTGATGACCCACTTCATGAGCTGTAACATAAGCCATTGCCAATTCGCCGGGCGCTTTGAACTTGCTTGATAACTCGTGAAAAAACGCTAAATCGATATACACTTTTTCGTCGGCCGGGCAATAAAACGGACCCGATGAAGCGGTTGCGCCTCCACAACCCGACATTGTTTCGTCGGTAAAGGTAACAAATGTAGGTTTTCGGTATTGTTTACCAAGCTGATTGCTGAAAATTTTTGTCCAAATATCATTGGCACTGTTAAATACGCCCAACGACAACACTTTCATATCTTCGTTTTCGGTAGCACGGGCTTCATCAACTTGTTCGCCACCTCCGGCAGGAAGTATCTGATTGGCAACATTTAATAACTGCGAAGGATCCTGATTTAAGACCAAAGCAATAACGAAAACCACTATGGTACCAATGCCGCCAATGGCAGCACCTTTCCGTACTTTTCCCCGTCTGTCTTCATAATTCGATTCATCATCGTTTCTGTTAATCCATTTCATAAGTTTTGAGTTTAAATTTTTTGAGTTGTTTACTTTTGATTAAAAATGATTGAATTAATATTTCACTGTGTAATTTTCCCTGAAAAAAATTTATTTTACAATAAAAAATTACGCAAATAAAGTAAAGTTATGTGACATTTCAAAATATATAATTGAATTTCCATAGTAAATACAATGTAAATCGCTAACAATTAAAGTATTAATATATTTATTAAAAATATTTATTCCTGATATGGCAATAAAAAAATGAGTTACTTTTAGATAAAAAGTAACTCATTTTTTTATTGCCAAATTGTGAAGTTTATTTTTTCTCCAATTGTTTCTGAATTTTTTTAATGGCCGATTCGATCGATTTTTCAGGTTCAATCACATTAAATTCACCCCAGAAATTCGGATCCGAAAATCCGGTTGCTTCATCACTAACAATTACACTCGGCTTTAATCTTTCCTTATAATTTGCCGGTTTAGCATCATCATTGCTCTGATAATCAGTTGTTGCCATTTCGATAGTAGAGAAATAGGTTGTATTAAAAAACTTTTTCTTCCAGTCGATTTTCAATCCGAGTTCGATGCGGCTATAACCATAATACCATAAACCATCCTTTTCGAAATAATCGATGCGATAACTTGCCGTTACAGGGAAAACCTTGGCATTCAATGGTTTCTTGATAATAAACATTTTACTTGCCTCTTCTTTATTTTGAATATTCAAATTAAAAACGGCACTTTTCATGGCGAGGTTCTGAGCATCGATATATAATTTTCCAAAATACAAAGGATCTGTATTACTGGATTTTTGTTTGAAATCGATAACATAAATCAGCCGGTTATCCATTTTTGTGGATCGATCGAATGAAAATAAATAATTATCGGTCATGTTATTCGTAAAAAACATTTCAGGATACTTCATAATATCCAGGTACAATGAATTGAACGGACCACCCATAAGTTTAAAAACCACAGTATCAAGCTTGGTATAATCGGCCTGTTTACGTGCTTTATACATTTTAACCACATCCAATTTATATGAATTGTAAGGCTGTTTGAAAATATCAACTACGGCTTCGGATAACGAGACATAGGTTTTATTCTTTTTTATCGTTTCGCGATAAAAAGCGGTTAATTGCATATCCTGTTTGGAATAATTCAAATTTCGCTTATCGATCATAGCCTGAACGAGCGCTTCAGCATCTTTCGAAATAACACTAACTTCGGGCAATTCAACAGAAATGGGCTCAAGTTCAACTTTTCCTTTAAACCCCACAAATTCTGATAATAGAATTACTTTGTTTTTATATCCAATAAATTTGAATATAATTTTCTCGTTAAGATCTTCATTATCAACCTTAATTATAAATTCACCGTCAGTATTCGAAACGGTTGAAATATTGGTTCCACTCACATAAATATTAGCAAATGGAAGTGGATTTTTGGTATCTCTATCAATTACAACTCCCTTAAATTCAACAATTTCAAAATTGGAAGGTGCAGTTGCAAAACCCATAACGGTGAAGAATGTGAGTAACATTGACATGACAATTCCTTTTGGAAATAACGAAAATTTGAAATTAACTGTTTTCATTCTATTCATTTTTTAAATAAAACATTATGTATCAATATATTCAGACAACAATTCAGGATTACAAAAAGTTGTTAAATTTACAACTTTTTTTCTAAATAATAAATCTTTTATTACCAAATAAGAAATTTGCTTACTTGACGCGTAGTATCGGTGTACACCACAATCAAATACATACCTTTATCAAGCGTATTCACATTTACAAGCTGTGATTCGTTGGTTATACCGCTTTGTAACAAAACACCCCCGATAGAATAAATTGAATATGAGGCCTGTTTCGATTGCGACACATTTACAAAAAGCGAACTGTTCTGAGGAGTATAAGTTACATAAAAAGGCAATTCTAAACCCGGATCTGATCCTGTCCAGTCACTTCCTTTTAAGTCGCCCCATAAATATTCGGCCAAAATCGGGAAATCAACAAACGGGTTACGGTTATTCTGGTAAGCAAAAACGGCATTATTCCTTATAAGCTCTTTTTCGCTTACCGGATCGGTTCGATGCCATTTGAGCAGCAAATTAACGGCATAGGATTTAAATACCGGATAGGTATTATTGTATAGCATACTTAATGTTCCGGTACTTCGCCAGTTTGAAGCATAATTTTCGTAACAAGTCACAACATACATGTAATCACGAGCAAAATCGCCTTTGAATTCATCATCAGGTTCGAAAACAGTTCCGTTATATCCCGGAAAGTTATTAGTTCCGACTTTAACCACACCGTTTGTAAACACAGGAGTACCCGAAACCTCTCCCAACGGATAATTTGATTTGGCACTGTTAGCCGTTGCATCCGAAGGATATAAATTATGCAAATCGGAATAAGCCACAGTCGTTTCGGGTGAAGTGCTCCACCAACTTTTGGGCAGATTATGTTCACGATTCATTGCCGAAGTCCACGAAGTTCTTTTATTATTTGAATACATATCCCAAAAATAACCGCCAGGATTCCAATCGGTTGTACGGAAATAAGTAGCAGATGTATAATATTCGAGTTGAGTATGGTTTTTAATAATGGTGTGCAAAGCGGTTTTTAAAGCAGCATCTTTTTTCCCGACAGCCACATCGTAATAGCCTGCAGGTATTTGAGCAAATAAATTCAGAATAAAAATTAAAAATGCTATTGAAAGAAAAATTCTTTTATAATAAATCATGAAGTTTAGAGAATAAAAATAAGTTGATTGCAAAGATAATTTAAAATACGAAATTTGATAACTCTACATCAAAGGAATCTTTTATATTAAAGAGCTAAGAGTAAAGACAACAGTTAAAATGCTGTATTTCTAATAATTAATTTACCATTATCAAGATTCAACAAAAAAGACCTCACGATTTATTACAATCGGAGGTCTGTCATAAAAATTTAAAGAGAATAACTATTTCTTCACTCCAAACTCCGTTTGTTGTTTTTCAACTTCATCGAGCAATTTTCTTTTTTCATCTTCGCTGAGGATAATGGCAGTTTTATTTTTAACAGAACCAGATTTTACACCTGCTTTTTGTTCGATAAAATTTAACGGTTGAGGTGAAGGAACACTTTCAAATTCAATTTCGGCAGTAGCCGGAGCAAAAGTACCTTCGAACTGAGCATGGGCCTTCACTTTTATTTTTCCCGACTTGGTTGTAGCTCTGATTAGTACCGGCGCGCTCCCCCACTCCACTGCCCGGGGATTTGCACCAATAGTATTGTCGCCTATAATTTCAGCCTCACCTTCGACGCTGAAAACCACATTATCTTTAGCCAGTCGACGCACATTGCCGTTATCGTCAGTAATTTCGGCAACAACAACAATAAAATCAGAACCATCAGCCACCAGTTTTTTTCCAAGCTCATCGACATACAAACGAATTTTGGTTGATCGCCGCGAAGGCATTTTCTTTTCACTGCAAACCACTTTCCCATCAATAATTCCTTCGACCAAAAAGCTTACTTTCTGCCAATTTTTCTGTTTGTACGAAAACTCACGGGCTTCCCAAAAATCAAACACATTCTCGAAAATAACCGGAGTATTTGGCAAATCATTTTTAGCTTTTACAACCGGTTTTGTCCACGATTTTCCTTCGTAAGCCGTAAGGCGCACCGAATCACAATTGCTGAAAACGGTGACATCTTTATCTGAAAACGGCGTGATCTCATTTGCCACAAACACCATCGGACTTGCATAGGCTCCACCATGTTTAATTTTCGGATCAACCTGACTTTTAAACATATAATACGCATATTTGGGTTGGCGGAAAGCATCGAAAATTCCTCCCCAATATGGATCGGGATGATAACCGCGTTGGTGGTCGAACGGATGCCACTGCGCTCCGCCGATAAATTGTCCGGTTGAGTGATACATTTCACCATACGATTTCGCAAGTGACAGGGCTTGAACAAGTTGTGGTTTTTCGCCCCAACTGCGGCTGGCCCGGTTGTTATTGTTGTGCGCATACCAATCGTCCACATTTTCGCCAAATTCCCTGCAAAATATCGATTGATTTGCTTTGCCTTCGTCGGTTGGCCATCCGTAAACCACATCGTAATTTTCGGCCACACCTTCAGAGTGCAAGTCGGCCACAGCGCCCGGACGACCCGGAAACGGAAATTCATCCTTCGTTATTTGCAGCGATTTTAAAGCAAAGTCTTTGGGGAAACGGGTTTCGTTCAAAATTGGTTCCCAAAGTAAAACCGAAGGATGATTGCGATCACGGCGAATCATATTAAGCGTATTTTCGTTTACAAGTTGCTCAAATTTAGGATCTTTGTTCCAAAATTGCCAACCGGGCGTAGCCACAATTACAAACAAACCCAATTCATCACAAGCATCCATAAATGCCGGATCCTGCGGATAATGGGCTGTACGTACAATAAGACAACCGGCATCACGAAGGCGCTTGGCATCGCGCCACTGTTGCGCGTTTGGCATTGCATTGCCAACATAAGCAAAATCCTGATGCCGATTTCCACCTAACAATTGTCCGTACGGTTTCCCGTTCAGATAAAAACCATCCTTACCTCGAAACTCAGTTTTGCGAATTCCAATCCGAACAGTACCACCATCAATAGTGGTTTTTCCGTCCTTAATCAATATATTAACCCGGTACAAATCAGGCGATTCCGGCGACCAAAGTTGCGGATTGGCAACTACCGTTTTTTGATAAATGGTTTTTGATTCACCCGCCTTAAGTGTTACGTTACTACTTATTTTTTTAACAATTTTTTCCTGATTATCTACAATCGAAGTTTCCAATTTAACTGTTTTAGACCCAACACCATTATTTTTCAATTCAGTATCAATAAACACATCGGCACTTTTGGTACTAATATTATTGTAATGAACAAAAACGCCACCTCCGGCTACTTTCCGAGCTTCGATGGCATCAGTAATGGCCACTTTATTTTTACAAATCATCCACACATCGCGATACATTCCACCATGATAAGCAAAATCGAGTGTAAATTGTGTTTTTCCGGGTGGATAAGTTTTATCATCGGTGTTATCAGCCATCACAGCAACCAGGCAAGTTTCACCGGCTTTAACACCAAGAGCAGTTATATCTATGGAAATGGGCAAATAACCGCCCACATTTTCCTTCACCAATTTACCATTTACAAAAACCTTTTGTTTGCCCATAATGGCTTCGAAATGTATCAAAACGTCTTTGCCTTTGGCTTCGGCAGGTACAATAAACCTTTTTCGATACCATGCAATTCCCTGATAGTTACGACATCCGCTGGCTTCGGCAGGCATCAACTGTACGGTATGTGGTGCAACTACCACTTCCCAGGCTGCATCGTCAAAATCAGTCGCTTCGGCATGTTGAACATCCCCCCGCAAAAAACGCCAGCCATTGTTGAAATTATACACCTGCCGTCCGCTACCTTCGATTGGGTAAAAACCGGCTATTGATGTAGATGCATTGGCTAATGGAAAAATTGAAAAATAGAAAAATGAAAAAATAAGAATATGCTTGAGTTTCATAAGAAATTAATGAAATGTGTGATTTCGATCATTGAAGTCAAAATGAATTTGAATCTTTTGATAGTAATGACGATTAACGATAAGAAAATGTAACCTTAAATAAAAGACAATATTCTAAAATAATAAAATCAATTTTGAAACATTTTAGAATAAAAAATTGGCTAAAAAACAAAAGTAGTAAGAAATTTTTAATCAAAATTTCCTTATTCTGATGGATAGTGGAAATGCAAAAAAATCAAATTTAAAATTGATTTTAAATGATTAATTTTCAATGATTTGAAATAAAATGAGCAAGTGAAATATATTAATTTAAAAAAAAACTATTCAACAATCGTTCTGTGAATAATTTTAATGCCTGTATAAAACATTATTTTTCCCAGGGTTTTATGAAGATTAATTTCAATATATGGATTATCGATGGTAAGCGATTCGTCGATGAGTACATCAGATTTAAAAACGTTTTTTGTATACAAAACATATTTAAAAGCGTGGGTATAACCTTCGATTTCAGTTAAGTTTGCAAATGTAATGTTAGCCCCGGTGAAACAGTTTTTTAAATTATCCTCAAATCGAAGAAACTGATTTATCAAAAACAAACCCGGCATATTTCCGGTAAACTCACCTGTATAATCCGTACTAATGTTCAAAATGGTCTCTTTCACCATTTTATTTGTTTCGGAATTTCGGGCGTAATTAATTGATATACTTCCCTTTGTAAAACTGGTATTTTCTAAAAATGAATTCTTGAGTAAGTATTCACTTTCCTGGTATTTCTGCTCCACAAGCCTGATATTTGACTTTAAATCTCCTTTCGCATAACTAAATTCAGTACCGGCCGATTGATACGAATAAAACAGTTTTTCACAGAGATCTTTATTAATTTGACCAAAAAGAGATGAAGAAGTAAAAACGAGAATTGCCAATAATATTTTTTTCATAAACATTTATTTTAACAATTAATGATTTGTTTTAATTTCTGAAACAAGAATTAATAACGAATTGTTCTCCGCTTAAATAAATAAAATACACAATTTTAAACTCAGGTGACATACTAAATAAAGACCCGTTCTATGCTGTTTGAGATATTGAAGTAGTTTTTAAAACAAAAGGTTGTTTAAATTTGTTGTATAAATATAAAAATAAACGTTCTTTTTCAATCAAAACAGCAGAATACGAATACCTGAAATAATAGATTAAATTTGAGTAATTACCCTTAAAATAAAATCATTATGAAACAGAATTGGCTATTTATTGCGTTGCTATGTTTATTTATGAGCGTTTTGGTTTCTTGTAACAAAAAACAGGAAAAAAACGAAATTATCATAGCTGTTATTCCGAAAGTAGATAATGCTATTTTCGATCAGGTGAAAGAAAGTGCTTTTCAGGCTGCCAAAGAACTTGGAATCACATTAACCTGGGAAGCTCCTACATCGATTGATGGTAACAAACAAAAAGAACTGATTGAAAATCTGATTCATTACAAAGTAGATGGAATATTGATTAGCTGCAACGATGCTGAAATGCTGAAAGAGCCTATCGATAAGGCTATTAAAGCAGGCATTATGGTTGCTACTTTCGACTCGGATGCACCAAAAAGCGACCGTATTTTTTATATTGGAACCGATAACAAAAAAGCGGGTAAAATTTGTGCCGAAACTATGCTCAAACTTTATGAAAAAACAAACAAAATACCGGATCAAATATTGATTTTGAGTGGTGGTATGAGTGCCAACAACATGCTTGAAAGAATTTCGGGCTTCAACAGTGTAATGAATGAAAAAAGTACACTCAACGTTCTGAATGCCTTTGAGATACCGGATTATGGAAAAGAATTGCTGACTATTAATTTAGCAAATAATAAGAAAATTAATGGTGTACAGCTAATTTGGGGAGTTCCGGTGTTGAACGGTGTTGACAGCGTTCCGGCATTGGCTGATTTTCTTAAAAAAGGGGGCGTTTCGGTCTTTTTTGATGTTTCAAAACCACTTTTAAATTATATTAAAAATCATCCAAATTGTGCAACCATGAAGCAGGATTTTCAGGCAATGGGCTATGAAGGTGTAAAAAATCTTTTCGATGCAATTGAAAATAAAACATTTAAAAAAGAGATTTTATTTGATGTAAAGGTGATTGATCAGAGTAATGCTGAAGATGAAATAACCAAATTATAAATTTGACTTCGTATGTAAAAAAACTTTTCCAAAGTTGAGAACTTTGGAAAAGTTTAAATATCAATTCTTCACTATTTTCACGTCACCTTTTCGGCTTTCTGGCAAAACACTTATCAGTTTCACTTTTCCATTTTTCAACTCAGCTTCTACCGTTGTATTTTGCGGTGCATGAAGTTTAAAATGTACATTCCATTCACGTGGCCAGGCGGGAAAAAGAAGGATTTTACCATCTTCGGTGGTTTGTAGCAGCATTTCCTGCAAACCAATCATGCCACTTCCGCCCCAATTGTGGTCGGGACTCCAGTCGAAACCCGGACCCCAAAATGCGGGAAAACGATACGGACCATCAGCTAATTTCGATGTATTCAGTCGTTTGGCTTCGTCGGTCAAACCCAAACAGGCTGCAAAAATATTGTCCTGTTTCCAACCCACATGACTGCTAAATTTCAGCACATCCGGGTCGTAAAAATACGTATTTCGGGCAATTTCCAAACTGTCTTTTCCAACACCGAAAATTCGCCAGGGAAAAACAGGGTACAGTTGTGGCGATTCGGTATTATTCACACGTTCCCATGTTTTGGCGGGCGAAATCATCGTTTTTCCATTCAGTGAACGAAGCGGAATTTCTGGAATAATTTTCAATAACGAATCATTTCCCATTGATTTCAAAACCGTTCGCAACGCAGCAATTGTGCTGGAAGGATTATTCGCCATTTTGTAAGTTTCGCAAGCCGACCCGGGAAACAGAATTAGCTTTCCATCACCATCGAGGGTTTTCCTTCCGCGACGTTGAGCTAAATAGCGATAATGTTCGTCAAAAAATTTCAAACAACTCTCAATCAATGGTTTGTATTTCGAAATATCGGCATTGCTATACGATTTTGTTTCCAATATCATTTGGCAAAATTCCAACACAGTTTCCCATTCGTATTCGAGCCACGCATTGTATTCCACGCCTTTATCAAAATATTCGGGGCGTTTCCAGCCATATTCGCTGGGATTGGGAAGCCCGAAATTTTCAAGTTGTTCGGCAAAACAAGCACCTGCATGTCCCCAATATACTTTTGAGCGAAGTTCAGCATTTTTCAGTATTCGATTATAAAATTCAAATTGCGGAATCATTACATCATAATCGCCACTCTTGAGCAAGGACCAATAAACAAGTCGCTGATTTTGAGCAGTAAAAGTACCGCCGCCCCATTTCCGATAATCGGGAGTAAATTTAAATGTGGAGTCTGTAAAAACAGGATCAAACGTAAATAATCCCCCATTAAAACGCGTTGGCCAATTGCTATGTGCATTACAACCAAGCATATAACGGAATAGTGTATAATTTTCTGAAAGATTTGCGCCTTCACCTTCAATTTGTATAAAACTTCGATCCCAAAATTTATTCCACCAATCAATGCTTTTTTTGCGATCAGAATTGACATTTATCGCCGCAATTGTTTTGTTCAATGCATTTTGCCAGTCGTACAAATTATCTGCTTGTGAAATTTCCAAAGCAATATGTACACTTTGCTTTGTGAAAGCTTTTTTACTTTTAAAAATCCATGATTGAAAGTCGGTTCCGGCATAAATTCCACGGGCAGTTCCACTAAATATCAGATTTTCACCCCAAAGCTGACCACCTGAGGTGAGATTTGAAATTGGATTGTAAAGTTCAGATTTTACCGATTCTAAAACTTGTTGCGCAACAGTTACGTCAAAAACTGTTTTTTGGGGATTTCTGTGAAAAAAAATTACCCCATTTCCTGTTGCAAAAACAGAATCTTTTGTCATTTGCGTTCCGGGCGGAACAGCCCATTTGTAGGAATTTTGCTGTCCTTCATTTTTGCGAATCAATCGGTCGGTATAGCGCCAATTTTCGTAATGTATTTCGGATACTATTTTTTTATTACTACGAATTTCGACATGAATAACCGGTTTAAAAACATCGGACCAAAGTTGTACAGTTGTACCATTGGCCGAAATTTCGACAAAACCATCGTTTAGTTTTAAAGTCTGACGAAAATCAGTTGCATTAATAAATGGATTTGGAATGAGGCGAATACGAATTCTACCTTGTTTAAGCAAAGTGTTGTTCTCGTCAAATGCGCCACTGCGAGCTACATAAAACAGCATATCTCCATTTTCCACCCATACATTCAGGCCAATATCGCCGCCACCGCAAGGCATCGATTCGGATGAATTGCGTGAAGGGGAAGTCCAGGTGAAGTCGGGTTCGGAACTTAATGCAAACTGAGAAAAGAATAATAAAATGAGAAAGCACCTCACCCCCAGCCCCTCTCCTTGAGGAGAGGGGAGCAGTGCCTGCAAAATTTCAGAGTACATTTTCATAAACGAAACTATTTAAAGCTCCCCTTTAGGGGGTTTGGGGGTAATTATCACTCCTAAAACTCGAAACCGGCAATCCTTCAGTACCAAATAAATCGCCTTGCACGTAATTTTCAAACGCATACCGAACAGCAACCGGATGTTGAACCTGTTCGCTTTTTACGTACACTTTGCTGCGCACAATCCAGGCTTTGGCCGGGTGAAAAACTTTGTCCTCACCCGCAACAGTAAATAGTTTTAATTCACCACCTTTTGCTGTAATCCACATGGGTGCACGGTCGAAACTAACCTGAACGGTATCGTTGTGTATTTCAATGCTTTTGTAAACCGGACTTTCGGAAGCAACTCCCTGAATACCATACGTTTTTGTCAATGCCAATAATGCCAGTCGTTCGCCCGGAATTTGTTTATTAGCCGGATGAATTCCATCTTTCATACCGGCATCGAGTAATACGACCATGCCTGATTTCGGGATCATCGATTCAGCTTTTAGTTGAGCTTCGCGCAAATAAGCTGAGTTTATCACTTCCTTCCCTTTCTCAGTAACCAAGGAGTAATCGTAGGGCGCAATCTGACAATAATAAAAAGGAATTGTGTCTTTTTGTGCCCAATTTTTACGCCAGCCGGCCACCAAAGTACTGAACATTTGCGGATAAGTGGAGACACGATCGTAATTAGATTCGCCCTGATACCAGATTATTCCTTTCATGCTTAAACCGACCAATGAATGAATCATGGCTTGATATAACATGGTTGGAGTGCGGTTTTTGTCACGAATACCTTCATCAGTTTTGGGAATTTTCACTTGTGGAAATGCTCTCAACATATCTTCGCTCATCCACGCTTCGGCCGACGAACCGCCCCACGCACTCAAAATCAATCCAACAGGAACATTCAATGTGGCATTCAATAATCTTCCGAAATAATATCCCGTTGCACTAAATTCCTTTACAGTTTCAGGACTCGCTTCCTGCCATTGTCCGCTAACATCGGTTTGAGGTACAAGTGTAGCATTTCGCTTTACAGTGAAAAGCCTGATCGAACTGTTTTTACTGTTGAGAATATCCATGTTTGAATTCTCAACCGGTTGATTTTTAAAACCTTTCATAGGCATTTCCATATTGCTCTGTCCGGAGCAAAGCCACAATTCACCCAAAACAATATTATTCAAAATAAATGATTTACCATCGCTAAAAGTGATTGTATGGGTTTTTCCATCCGCTTTCGGAGTGGGAACGGATATTTTCCAGTTGCCTGAAGCATCAGATGTGGTTTTGAGGACTTTTTTGCTCCACGAAGTTTTAATCGTTACAGTTTTATTGGCATCTGCATTTCCCCAAATATTAACATTCGTATTATGCTGTAAAAGCATATTGTCCGAAAATATTGCCGGAAGTTTGATTTCGGCATGAAGTACCGAAATTGTAATCAGAGTTGCAAATAATATTTTTGAAAAGCGTTTCATATAATTTTTATTTTTGAATAATCATAACTGGTCCCAATAATCCGGCCTCCAACAGCTTGTCTTCTTTCATTCGGTATTTTCCATCTGTCCATATTCCGGGAAATGGCGGACTGCCTTTGTCCCAACCATTTATCGCATTTGCCCAGGTGTTTGTCACCTCTATTTCGAGGGTGTTGTTGCCTTTTTTCAATGCCTTGGTAATGTTCACTTCGTAAGGTGCAGTCCAGGCTGTACCGCAGTTAATGCCATTAATTCGAACACTGGCGAGGTTGCTGACTTTGCCCAACGATAAACAAACCGATCGGGTATAATTATCAACTAACTTCGAAAAATCAGTTTTGCAGGTAAAAGTTGTATTATAAACGGCAGTTCCTGAGTAATATTTAATCAACGGATTTGCACTCAAACTCCAGTCGAACAATTGGGTAGAATTTACAGTTTGATTGTTTTTGGTAAACGAAACATTCCATTTATTTTGTATCAAAATCGAATCTTCCATTAATACTGCATACTTGTTATGTGTTTCATTTTTATAACTAAATACAATAAAAGTGGACTCGTAAGGTGCTAATGAAAGATTGATATGTGTATGTTTTGCTGATTTTGCGAACTTATTTACAGCGTCAATTTCGCCTGTATTTGGATTCCATTGTGTAGGTTTATTTTTGATATTACGAAATGATATTTCAAAATCTCTAGCGATATTTTCCTGATTACTAACAAAATAAAT
>JAKLIM010000350.1 GCA_022709605.1 Bacteroidota bacterium
CTTCTTGATTTTATCGTTTATCCAAGAGACAAAATCAGGCATATTCGTGACGGCTCTACTCACTATGAAATCAAAATCCCCTTTGACATTTTCAGCACGAATCTGTTCCGCTTTGACATTTTCTAATCCTAATGCAATCACTACTTCATTCACAACTTTTATTTTCTTAGCAATCACGTCTATTAAATAAAATCGTGTCTCCGGAAACAAAATTGCCAACGGAATTCCGGGAAAACCACCACCGGTTCCAACATCTAAAACTGTTGTTTTGGGTTGAAATTCCATCACTTTAGCAATTCCCAGAGAATGTAAAACATGTTTAATGTATAGTTCATCAATGTCTTTTCGGGAGATAACATTGATTTTTGCATTCCAATCGTGGTATAATTCTTCTAATTTTTTAAATTGAAGAAGCTGATTTTCAGATAGATTAGGAAAATACTTTATAATTTCTTCCATATTGTGCTATTTTTAACAAAAGTAAACAATTTGGTGTTGAAATTTTATTGTTTGTTCATCGTTATGATTTATATTAATACTTACCTTTGGGGAAAATTTATAAAATACATGAATACCACAATTCCAACTTTTTCAAAACAAGACAATCTAAAGTTTTTTAGAACCCTAAACAGTCGTGTTAACAACTATTTCAAAGATAATAATATTCAAAAAACAGGTAATTGGAAACTTCACTTGAAAACAATAGTGATGTTTACAATATTTTTAACACCTTATTTTTTCCTATTAACAATGAATATGCCTTTTTGGACCTATTTACTATTAAATGTAGTGATTGGTGTTGGGATGGCCGGTGTTGGAATGAATGTAATGCATGATGGTAATCATGGTTCTTATTCAAACAAACCTTGGTTGAATAAAATAATGGGTGGGAGTATCTATATTTTAGCCGGAAACGTTTTCAACTGGCAAGTGCAACACAATGTTTTGCATCACACTTACACTAACATTGTTGGCCATGATGAAGATTTAGATGCAGGACGTGTTATTCGTTTTTCAAAACAATCAGAATGGAGATATTTTCATAAATTTCAACACTACTATTCTGTTTTTCTATACGGCTTATTAACTTTCAATTGGGCAATTACAACTGATTTCAAACAAATGAGAGCTTATTTAAAACGTAAATTATCTTATGGCGAACCTAAAAGTCCAAAAATTCTTTGGACAACTTTAATCATTACTAAAGTGATTTATTTCTCTATATGGTTGGTATTACCAATGGTATTAGGCATTACATGGTGGAAAGTTGTGCTTGGATTTGCTGTAATGCATTACACTGCAGGATTAATCTTAAGCATTGTGTTCCAATTGGCTCACGTTGTGGAAGAAACTACAAATCCAATACCAGACGAAAATGGTGAAATTGAAAACACATGGGCTGTTCACCAATTATTTACAACGGCTAATTTTGCTCCAAAAAATTGGATTGTGAATTGGTACACAGGTGGATTAAATCACCAGATTGAACACCATATTTTTCCTAATATTAGTCATGTTCACTATGGTAAAATCAGTGAAATTGTGAAAGAAACTGCCAAAGAATGTAATCTTCCTTACCATGAATTCAAAACCATGCGAAGTGCTGTTATTGCTCACTTTAAACATTTGAAAGAATTAGGTCAAGAGCCACAAATGGCATAATAAAAATTTACACAACTACAAAACACCCTGCAATGAACCCGTTATCGGATAGAATTAATAATTTATCTACTTCTCAAACCCTGGCTATGGCAGCATTGGCAAGAGAATTAAAAGCTCAAGGTAAAGATATCATCAGTTTAAGTTTAGGCGAACCTGATTTTAATACGCCTGACTTTATTAAAGAAGCAGCAAAAAAAGCTATCGATGAAAACTACAGCACTTATTCTCCAGTTGATGGTTATGCCGAATTAAAAGAAGCTATTTGTAGAAAATTCAAAAGAGATAACAATTTAGAGTATAAACCGTCAAACATTGTCGTTTCAACCGGAGCCAAACAATCACTTTATAACATTGCTCAAGTGATGTTGAATGAGGGTGATGAAGTAATTTTACCTGCACCTTATTGGGTAAGTTATTATGAGATTATCAAAATGTCGGGTGGTGTACCTATAGAAGTACCCACTTCCGTAGAAAGCGATTTCAAAATCACTCCTGAACAACTTGAAAAAGCCATTACTCCAAAAACAAAAATGATTTGGTATAGTTCGCCATGTAACCCAAGCGGTTCTGTTTACAGTCGCGAAGAATTTACTGCTATTGCAAAAGTGTTGGAAAAATACCCCAACATATATATTGTTGCTGACGAAATTTACGAACATATCAATTTCTCAGGAACTTTTTGCAGTATTGCTTCTGTTCCGGGAATGTTTGAAAGAACCATAACTGTAAATGGAGTTGCAAAAGCATTTGCCATGACAGGATGGAGAATCGGTTACATTGGTGCACCGGAATTCATTGCCAAAGCATGTACGAAAATGCAAGGTCAGGTAACCTCTGGAGCCAATTCAATAGCTCAAAGAGCTACTATTGCCGCTGTGGATGCCGACCCGAAAGTATTGAATTACATGGTGGAAGCTTTTCACAAAAGAAGAGACTTAGTTGTTGGTTTAATAAAAGAAATTCCAGGTTTAAAAATTAATGTTCCTGAAGGAGCATTTTATGTATTCCCAGATGTTTCCTCCTACTTCGGAAAAAAATTACGTGGAACTATAATTAAAGATGCAACGGATTTTTCAATGTATTTATTAGCAGAAGCCAATGTTGCAACCGTAACAGGTGATGCTTTTGGAAATCCTGATTGTATTCGATTTTCGTATGCCACCAGCGAAGAATTGCTCACAGAAGCCATGCGAAGAATTAAAGAAGTTTTATCTTAAGCATATGCCTCAAGGAAACTTGGGGCTTTTTTTATTCATAAATCAAATTAGAAATGTCTAAAATCCTCCTGCTCGGTTCCGGAGAACTCGGAAAAGAATTTGTAATCGCAGCCCAACGCATCGGTCAAACCGTCATTGCGGTAGATAGTTATGAAAATGCTCCCTCCATGCAAGTCGCTCATGGTTTTGAAGTCATCAATATGTTAGATGGATCTGAACTCGACCGAATTGTAGCCAAACACCAACCCGATTTCATTGTTCCAGAAATTGAAGCCATCAGAACCGAACGATTTTATGACTATGAAAAGCAAGGAATAACCGTAGTTCCCTCTGCTAAAGCAGCCAATTTTACTATGAATCGTAAAGCAATACGTGATTTAGCAGCAAAAGAATTAGGATTACGAACGGCAAATTATCGCTATGCAACTTCCGCAGAAGAATTACAAAATGCAGTTGCCGAAGTTGGAATTCCATGTGTCGTAAAACCTTTGATGAGTTCCTCCGGAAAAGGACAATCTACCATCAAATCAACCGAAGATATTGCGAAAGCTTGGAATTATGCTGTGGAAGGTTCTCGTGGAGATGTAGTGGAGGTAATTGTAGAAGCGTTTGTGAATTTTAATTCCGAAATCACGTTATTAACCGTGACTCAAAACAACAATTTATCCACTTTATTTTGTGCTCCGATTGGTCACCGGCAAGAACGCGGTGATTATCAGGAAAGTTGGCAACCGGCAAATGTTTCGGAAAAAGACATTTTGGAAGCTGAAGAAATGGCCCGAAAAGTGACTGAAGCATTAGGCGGAGCCGGATTATTTGGAGTCGAATTTTTCTTAACTAATGAAGGCGTTTATTTCTCCGAATTATCCCCAAGACCACACGATACTGGAATGGTAACCTTAGCCGGAACACAAAATTTTAATGAATTTGAATTGCATTTACGTGCCATTTTAAGTTTACCTATTGCAGAAATTACATTAGAAAAAGCAGGTGCCAGTGCCGTTATTTTAGCGGCTGAAAATTCAAATAATCCAACTTTTTCCGGAATTGAAAAAATTGCAGGATTACCCAAAACAGATTTCAGAATTTTTGGCAAACCTACATCAAGACCCTATCGTAGGATGGGAGTTTCATTGGTGAATGATGCGTTGGAAACACCAATTGAAGAAATTGTCGAGAAGGCAAAAGAAGCAGCTAAATTGGTTA